>JBDTPR010000567.1:0-4762 GCA_039932635.1 Candidatus Solibacter sp. | reverse complement strand
ATCAGTGTGGGTGGCCAACCGGTTCCGGACAAACCCACCGGGAAGGTTACTAGTCAGGGCATCGTTGACCACAGCGCCGCTCCGGACAAGAAAGCCAAGGTCAAGGCCGCGCCCGAGACATTAGCCAAGAAAGGCACTCCCGCCCCCGAGAAGCATCCCGTAGGAGGAGGCGGCGACACCGACAAGTCAGCCCTTGGAAGCGGTGCACCGTTGTCAGGCGTGGTGGTGATCGGGCCGATCGTGATCGGGTACTGTGCCCCGAAAGACGGAGATGGCGGTAAGGAAGGAGGCGGTGGCGACACCGACAAGTCAGCCTTAGGAAGCGGCGCACCGTTGTCCGGCGTCACAGTGATCGGGCCGATCGTTATAGGCGTGGGAACTGGCGAAACCGGCGCGGCACCTGACGCCGATAACCCGCCTCCCAAGCAGGTCACAATCCATCCGACTGAGGAAGAATAAGGAGGACGCTCACGTGGAAGTGGAAAAGCAGCTTGAAACACAGTGGTGCTGGGCGGCGGTAGCAGTCTCGATACACAATTTTCTCAACCCCGGTGGAACGACCTGGACTCAGGCCGATGTCGCCACACCGGTGCTACACGCGGAGCATCGGATCGGTCCTAGTGTCGATTGCAGCGTAACACCAGGGACGTGTAACATACCGGCCGCGCTCGACCAAGCCCTGCACAAGACGGGCAACCTGAGGAGGGAAGGCTTCCTGCCAAACCAGCTACTGCCCTTCGACAACATCAAGGAGTGGGTGGACCTTCACCTTCCGGTGGGCGTCAGAATTCTCTGGTGGGGCGGCGGAGGCCACTTCGTTGTGATCGCTGGTTATCGCGTACTGGACTCCATCCGCGAACAACTGCTCGTGCTGGATCCGCGTGGTTACGCCACCTTCGTGGATTACGAAGACCTGGTGGCGGATTACGGCGAGGGAGGGATTTGGCAAGACACCTACCTGGTAAAAAGGAGCACCGTCGCTCCAGGAGGTATTTAAATGTCAATTTTGAAGCCACAAGTGCCGGCCGCTGCTGAGGAAGCGTTTTCCACCCAACTGGCGGACTTTGTATGGCCGTCACAAGGCGACAGGCCTAGAACGATAACCCAGGAGTATGTGGGTGAAATGCCCAGGATTCCCTCGCTGTCGGATCTCCGGCAGTCGGGCGACGCAGCTCTATTTCACGATGCGCATCATCTCTATGTGCTGGACCTGCGGGACGTGGCGGATAATGCCGACGTAATTTCACCGAGAGCCGCAGGCTGGCGGTTTTTCGCAGGAAATTCACCTGGGAACATAGTGATGGCAACGGTGAAGCGCAAGGGCGACAACTGGCGGATGACTTCGAGTCACTACGGCGAGCGCGTCTGGGAAATGCTTGAGGCCGTTCGCGCCCTGGATCAAATGACAGAGTTGGAGGGCGGCAAGTATGAGGTGCGCGTTCTGACGGTGCCGGGGCTCAACCTGGAGGTCTTCTGGCTGACGGATAAACAGGCAGGGACGGACCTGGCGGTACCGTTCCCCGCCCCTCCTAAGCAGCCGATTGAGGAGCTGAATAAGTATCCGGTTTACACAATGACCAACTTCCTGGCGGCAATCCGCCCGTTGGCCCGGCAGCGGCTGGCGGCGGGGTCAAAGTACGGCGGGTAGGCGCAACAGCGCTGTCAGAGGACGCTGGCCTTCGCCTCCGATTTCTCCTGGAGGACGGTGCGGATCCCGGCTATCGCGGGCATGAAGAGCGACATCTGGTCGGGATCCGCGAACACCGCCTGGTAGTCGAATGGGGCGAACGCGCAGGCGAGGCGGGACGCGAAGGTCCGGCGCAGTTGGCGCGCATAGTGAGCAATGTCGTAGTCCCGGTCATCGACATTGGTCGCGACCGAACCGTCCTCCGATTCTTCCAGCAGACCGCACGCGCCGTTCTTTTTGCGATACACGCGAACGCGGTCGCCCACGGTCCACGATGTACGTCCACTGGCCAGCATGGCTTCATAAGGGAGTTCCCGGCGGCTATCGCGGACCGCAAGGTACTCGGCGTGAGTCTTGGTGAGCCGCACACGCGATGAGACATCCACCGCCGGCAACTCGCGACGGCGCAGGCGATCCAAAGTGGACAGGTAATCCTCGCGGACGGCGGCTACGTCTCCGGCAAGCAGATGCGTGATGGCGCACCGGAGAAAGGCTTCGCCGAAGGGCTCCGCGCGGCTGGAGCGGAAGGCAACGCCGCGCAGGATCAGCGATCCATCGTAGCGAAGGAGCGCATAATTCTTGGGCTCGTGGGAGAGCATGGCGGCGTACCGCCCTTCGAATTCCAACTGCACGCGCGGCGGAAGCAGGGCGGCGACCTCCGCCACCACGCGGCGCTCGTCCGCTTCGAGCCAGCCTTCGGGCACTGCAAAGTAGACGCCGTCGGTATCGGCCTCCAGGAGTGTGACGCCGCGGCCGGCCAATTCGCGGCACATCAAATCCAGAGTCTCCCGCCCGCGACGCGTCACCTCGTTGGCCGCATGCACGTCGGCGAACCGCGTGAGTCCGCCCGCGGCCAAATAGCCATAAGCCGAGTTCACCACGAGCTTCATGGCGGCCGAGGTCGCCTCGTAAGCGTAACGCTCCGGCGATTCCGGCGCCGCTTGCCGTGCGCTGGCCTTGGCGGCGAGCCGAAGATCCACCAGCCGGTCCACCAAGGCGAGCATGGCTCCAAGACGATCGCGCGACGGACCGATCCGGTACGCCCTCATGAGCGACGGATACAGACTCGCGACGTCCGCTTTCACCACGCGGCGCGCCACTCCCGCCGCAAACAGGTGGAGAGCCGCGCCACTGTGAGGCGTGCCGTCGCCGGACTGATGCGCCGGTAAAGCCATTCCGGCGCGCAGATATGCGCGAACCAGCAGCGGATCGATGACGCCGGTGGCGGCTCCCGCGTCGGCGAGCCGCTCATAGCGCCGGGGGGCAATTTGGGCGAGCGCGAAAGCGGCGCCGCCGAGCATGCGCGAAACGCCGTCGACCTCGTTGACATCGGCAGTCGCATAGCGGCGCACCCGCTCGGGATCGCGGCGGTATACCTCGTAGACCCGGCTGCCGCGGATCAGCTCACGCTCCGGCCCCGCAATGCCCAAGTGCCTGGCGACCGCTTTGAGGCCGTGATTCGGCAACTCGCGGGTCGCGAAATCGTAGCGGAGCACGGCATCCAGCGTGTCGATCAATTCGCGTCCAGGTACGATGTAGCGCACGCGACGGCCTTCCGAACCCTCGGCCTGCCCACGCCGGGCGGCACGCACGCGCAGGCCCGGCAGCCCAATCCGTCCCAGCGACAGAGGCACACGCAGCAGCTGCGCACGGCGGACGAGAAACGGCAGGTCGAAGCCATGCAGATTGTGGTTTTCGATGACGTCGGGATCGATCTCCCTGATTTTGGCGGCCAGTTCGAGAATCAGGGCGGCCTCGCCCGCATCGCCATCGGAGCGTGCTTCCAGGGTGTCGGTTGCGCCCGAGGGATAGCGCACCGCGACCATGAAGATGCGGTCGCGCGCAGGATCCAGGCCCTGCGTCTCGAGATCGAACTGCATGCGGCGCAGGTGATCGAACGACAACTCGCGGAAGTAGGTTCGCCCGGTGGCGACCAGGTACTGCTCCTCGGGCGCCAGGGCGAGCACGGCATCCTTGCCCAAGTCGCGGAGGTGGGAAATGCGGCGACCGAGGCGCTGGCTCGCGCCTTGCAGCACCGCCGAGATCAACGACTTGCCATTTTCAGCGCTGACCAGATAACGCAAGGAACCCGGCCCGTCGAGTTCACGCCAGGTTACCAGCGCGCCTTGCTGGCTGTTCTGGCCGAGCCGTTCACCAAGGTGGCGCAAGTCATCGAGGCGATCAAAGAGCAGCCACGGTCGAAATTGCGCCTCTTCACGGATCAGTTCGCCGGTGCCGGGTATGCGGCGCCATACGGTAGCGCGGCCCTCGATGTCTGCCCACACGGAGACAATCCCGGGCGTCGGATCCCAACCCCAAACCCACTCGTCTTCGCGGCGCGCCATTTGACCAATCCCACTGTGGCACAATCGCGCCGGGGGTGAGTGTGGGGCAAGGGAGGAAGTGGTGCGCCCGGAGAGATTCGAACTCCCGACCTACTGATTCGAAGTTACCAGGATTGATATCACCTCAAATCACCACCGTTAACACCCTTGTTTTCACTATCAATAACTTAGCGACTTGGTTATAATCGTCCTTCACTGGCCATTTCGGGGTCAGAAGTACGCCCCGGAGTACCGCCCGGCGTGGAATTGCGACTTTCGGATTCCGCATGTCGCATGAAAAAAGGGAGGGTAATCGATGCCTGAAGTAGTCGCGATTCGGCCATCTGATAAGAGTTATCAGACGGAAGGAAAGGCCGTGGCCGCCAATCAGAAAGCCATCGACGCGCTGCCGTTCGACAGCGGTACGTGGCGCGTGGAAGGCGTTCCAGGCCTGTACCTGCGCTCTCGCGCCAAGACGAAGTCGTTCTTTCTGCAGCGCCGAGTCCGGGGGCAGTTGGTGAAGGGGACCTTGGGGTCGATGTCTATGAAGCGCGCCAGGGCCGCGGCGATGAAGACCTGGAGCGGCATGAAGCCGAAGGCCGGCGACGCCGTGACCTTTGCCGCGGCGCTTGCCCACTACCTCGAAGATAAACAGCTTGCCGAGAAGACGCGGTTCAACTACAAATACAATGCTGATCGATACCTCAAGGACTGGATGGGGCGAAGCCTGGAGGCCATCGGCGACGACCGT
>JBDTPR010000566.1:0-4772 GCA_039932635.1 Candidatus Solibacter sp. | reverse complement strand
CAGGATGGAATCCTGCGGCGGGTTGGCAACCCGCCAAATGGCCCCCATCCTCCCCTAGTCCCGCCTAGAATCCGGGGGCGAGTTCTTCGGCCGGAATTGGGGCCACGTCCGCTTCCCGATAAATGACGCGGCCGCGCTTCATTGTCATGTGCACCAGATTAGTGCCAAGCGACTGCCCAAGATCGAGGTAGTGTCCCGCATTGAGAATCAGCAGGTCCGCAACCTTGCCCGGCTCCAAAGAACCCACCGTATCGCCACAGCCCAGGGCATAGGCGCTGTTGATGGTAGCGGCCGTGAGAGATTCTTCGAGCGTCATCGCCATCCGTCCGCAGGCCAGCGCTGTGACCGTCTGCATGCTGAGCATTGGCGAATGGCTAAGATTGAAATTGCTGCCCAGCGCAACCCCGGCGCCGGCCTCGATCAACCGGCGCACGGGCGCCGTCCGGGTCTCGGTGAGCAAGCCGCTAGGCACCAGGACAACCGTTAAGCCGGCCTCGCCGATGCGGCACACATCGCCGGGCTCCAGATGTTCCAGGTGATCGATACTGGCCACCTTGTGCCGAATCGCCAGATCGATGGCGGCGCGAGCGTTGGGCCCCGCCGCATGGATCTTGCGGTGGAAGCCGAGTTGGCCCGCAGCCTCAAGGTACCGCTCCAGGCAGGGTAGCATCGCCGGATCAGGTTCCCAGGCAACGTCGGCGAAGCGCACCACGCCCCGGCGAGCGATCTTGGGGAGAAGATCGGCCGCCATCTGTTCGGTGAGCGGAAGGCCCTCATCGACGTTGCCGGCAGGAAGACGAAAGAAAAACGTGGGGACGAGATCGATCGGATCGCCGAGCAGGCTGTGCAGCACGCGCAGGAGTTTGGATTCGCTTCCCTCATCCAGTCCGCCGGCGGTCTTCACCTCCACGGTGGTGGTACCATGGCGCACCATGGCCGCGAGGCAAATCCGTGCCCGCGCCTCCAGACGATGTCCCGTGAAGGCGTGCAGCGCACGCACCGCGGATTCCCCCTCGGACACGTGAATCCCCGGCGGGGGAGACGCAAGGTGCGTGTGCGCATCCACGAAGCCCGGCATCACCACGCGGCCGGCGGCATTGATCTCGATGGCGCCGCGCGCCTCGGCAAGATTCTCCACCCGGCGACTCGGTCCGACCTCCGTCAGAATGCCGCCGCGGACTAGAATGGCGCCATCCGGGATAACATTGATTTCTCTTAGGTCATGCCCGCGCCGGATACCCGGATAACCCCGCATAGTTACCAGATGACGGGCTCCCCGAATGAGGATTGTCTCCAGTGTGTACCCCACAGATACTGTAACATTAGTACTGGACTCATTTGCTGGACTATCATGCCGAAACAGACGCCCCCGCCGGGTGATAAAAACATAAAGACGCTGGAGCGAGTCTTTTCAAAGGCCGGCGCGGGCTCTCGTACCGATGCGAGAAGCTGGATTGGCGCCGGGCGCGTTCGCGTGAACGGCCGCGTCGTTCAGAATCCCGACTTCTGGGTGGACCTGGATCAGGACCGGGTCACGCTGGATGGCAAGCCCTTGCGGGCCGCCGAGAAGACTTATGTGCTCCTGTATAAGCCAAAGGGGTACCTTACTACTTACCGCGATCCGGAAGGCCGTAAGACCGTCTATGACTTGATCAAAGATGTGGATGCCTGGGTGTCTCCCGTGGGACGCCTCGATCTGGACACAAGCGGCCTTCTGATCCTGACCAATGACACCGATCTTACCGAGCGCCTGACCAATCCGGATCATCAGGTGCCTAAGACTTACCAGATCAAAGCGTCCACCAGATTGAGCGGAGATCAGATGGAACGTCTACGCCAGGGCGTCGAACTGGAAGATGGCATGACACGGCCCGCCGTGGTGACACACCTGCGCGACAGCGAGAAGTACACGTTTCTGGAAATGACCATCACCGAGGGGCGCAACCGGCAGGTGCGTCGCATGTTGGAGGCGGTGGAGAGTAAGGTGCTGAAGCTGGTGCGAATCGCCATCGGGCCCATCCGCATCGGAGATCTGCCGGTGGGCACGTGGCGCCTGCTTACAGCGGAAGAGATTCACGCCTTGCGCGGAAGGTCCGCCGGCAAAGTGGCGGCCGACCGGCGACGCTCCCGAAAACGCTAGTCCGAGTACCAGCGAACTCCGACAAACAGCCCGGCCTGCGCTCCGCGGTAAAAGTAGTCCGAACCCGTCGTGGTCCGGAAGACCAGTGCCTTGCCGCCGGCGCGCACTTCAATCTTGGCGACGCGATAGGCGATCACCGCATCGGCATCGATCAGGTACCAGTGGCCCGGCAGACCGAAGCCCGAGGCATTCGCCTCGAAGCGGAAGTTGCGGGTGGCATACTGGTGGACGCCCAGTCCGAGGGCCGGAGTGATCAGGGATTTCGTTCCCCTCGTCGAGTAGTCGGTTAGCGTTCCATTAACATCGGGCGTGGCCGATTTAATCGGCGCATCGAAGACCCCTTTCATCACGACGTACTGCACCTGATACAAGGTCTTGAGCCGGAAGTGACGGGCCTCCACCGGGTACGGCCACGTGAGGTATTCGTAAGAAATCTTATAGTTGCTCAGAACGGTATTTGTGGAGACTTCGTCTCCCTTCGAGTACGGTTGGGAGAATGCCACGATATCGTTGGCGAGTATGGTACTGCCGCTCTTCTTGCTGTAAAAGTAGGAGAAGCGGAGGCTGTTGTGGAGACCGGCCGCCACACCGAAATCCAGGCCGAAGGAATTCTTGCTCCGCCCCTGCATCTTCAGGCGGGACGATGCCGTGAAACTCACGTCCGTGCCCTTCTCCATATAGATACTCCCGGTGGGCAGCCAGCCGGTGAGTCCGATGAACCAGCCGGCTTCACCAGGCATGCGGACGTCGGTGACTTTGGGCGGCGCGGGCGGAAGTTTGAGGCGGCGGCTTTCCGGCTGCTGGTCCGGCGGTTGCTGGTCCTGCGGTTGAGGCTGAGGCTGGGTTGGGGGAGGCGTGGGAGGCGGTGGCTGCTGCTGGGCAGGAGCCTGTTGCGCGGGGGGCTGCTGCGCGGGTGTCTGGTCGGCGGCATCCTGGGGCGCCTGCGCGCTCGCCAGCGCCTGGACCGACACGAAAATGAGACAAAGTAAGCCAGTTCGAGAAATCTTCACGTACGCCTCAACCATTGGAATTAACCGGCAACTGACCGGCGCAACACCACGGTTGCCTCACGGTTGCACCGCGGGGTCCAAACCGATCAAATGTGGGCTGCTCTTCTATTTTGCCTCAAATCAATGGCATGGCGCAGAAAATCGGTAAGCCGGAGATTGTGGCCGGATCGGCACAGGTGTAGAATTCGCGTAACCTTTTACGGTTTTCAAGGTATTGCATAACGAAACGGGAGAGATGGTGGAAGACGAATTGGTGATGCGGGAAGTTCGGGAAGGCGCCGTCGGCAGGTTGGAAGTGCTGTTCGACCGCCACCATCCGGGAATCCTTCGCTATTTTCAATATCTGACCTCGAACCGGACCTTGAGCGACGATCTGGCGCAGGAAGTCTTCTTCCGCGTATTGAAATACCGGCAGACGTACCAGACCGGCGGCAATTTCCGCCCCTGGCTGTACCAGATTGCGCGCAATGTGTATGCCGACCAGTTGGGCAAGCAGAAGCCCGAGGTGGCGATGCCGGAAGAAGCGCGGGAGATTCGCGGCACGGAGATTCCGCCCGACCGCGAATTCCAGAAAAAACAGGAGACCTTAATGCTCCGGCGCGCCCTCGCCGCCATGTCGGGAGATAAGCGCGAGGTCCTGATAATGAGCCGCTTCCTCGATCTGAAATATGAGGAGATCGCGGCCGTACTGAAAATCGAAGTGGGGACGGTCAAGGTGCGGGTATACCGGGCGATGCGCGATCTGAGCGACCGGTTTTTCGCGCTGAGTGGAGAACGAGCGTCATGAATTGCGAACGCATTCGAGAGCAAATTCCGGAAGCGCTGGCCGGACGGCTGGCAAAAGCCGCCCGTGAAGAGCTGGTGGAACATTTGGAGTGCTGCGGCGCCTGCCGTACCGAAGTGGCCGAACTGAATGCCGTATGGAGGGGGTTGGAGGCCGTGAAGTCAGATATGGACCCGGCGCCAGTGACCACTGAGTCCGGAGCCAAAGCAAGATTTCAGGACATGCTGGCCGCATACCAGGCTGGCATGGAGGCGGCACAGGCGCCGGCCCCCAAGGACAACGTCAGGCCGTTCCCCTCGCGGACGGTATGGCAGGGCGCAATCGCGGCGGGACTGCTGCTCTGCGGACTGCTGGCGGGACGCTATCTGGCCACCGGCTCCGGCGGCGGCTCCGCGGAGATGGCCCAACTGCGCACGCAGGTGGAAAACCTCAATCAGATGGTGGCGCTTTCGATGCTGCAGGGCCAATCGCCCAGCGCCCGCATGCGCGGCGTGACTTACAGCGAGAAGATCGCGCAGCCCGATCCGCAGGTGCTGGACGCTCTGCTACAGGCGGTGAATCACGATAGCAGCGTGAACGTGCGGCTATCGGCGGTGGACGCGCTCCAGAAATTCGGCAGCGAGCAGGAAGTGGCGCGGGCCATGGTGAGTTCGATCCCCGGCCAGGAATCGCCGCTCGTGCAGATCGCACTGATTGACATGTTGGTGCAATTGAACGCGCGCGCCGTAGCTCCGGAACTTTCGAAGCTGGCGCAGGATTCGCGGTTGGACGAAATGGTGCGGCAGCGGCTCTCGTGGGCGCTACCCAAATTGGAGACGAAATGAAGCACGCCTGTGTT
>JBDTPR010000565.1:0-4773 GCA_039932635.1 Candidatus Solibacter sp. | reverse complement strand
GTAATGCTGTGCCAGATAACCCGCCAGCGCGCCTCCTATAATGGTCCCCGCGTAGACACTCGACTGGTGCCACGACATGGCGCGCGACCGCGTTTCACGCGTATGCCAGGCGCTGATCAGCGACATCGACGCGGGGAAATAGAACGCCTCGCCCAGGCCTTCGAGCGCGCGGAAAGCCACCAGGTGCCAGTACTTCGTCGAGAGAGCGGTGGCCACGGTGATCAGCGACCAGAAAATCAGCCCGGCGAGAATCACATGCTGGCGGCGGAAGCGGTCTCCCACCATGCCGGCGAACGGAGCGGAGGCGGCGTAGACCCACATGAAGGACGAGGCCACGTAGCCTAACTGCACGTCGGTGAGGTGCATCTCGGCTTTGAGCAGGGGGAAGACGGAGAAGATGGCTTGGCGATCCGCGTAGTTGAAGAGGCAGACGAACCAGAGCAGTCCGACTACGGTCCATTTGTAACGGCCGGCGGCAGACGTGGGCGTCGAGGGCATCTTTATGAATATCCCACGCGTGCGAATCTTCTTGACAGTACATATCAAAGTGATATCATTTTGATGTCACAAGGAGAAAACGCACATGGTGCAGGAGAAAGAACTCAGGCCCCTCGCGGGGGGCGTGATGGTAGCGCTGCTGATGATCCTGGTTCCGGCGGCGGCGATTTTCGGAATCGTCTGGTCGGCGCGGGAGGATATGCCGATTGGGATCGTGATTTCGGTGATTGTCCTGATTGTGGATCTGGTGTTGCTGGGCGGCTTCACGGTGGTGAATCCGAACGAAGCGAAGGTGGTGTTGCTGTTCGGCGTCTACCTGGGGTCGATCAAGCAGCCGGGCTTCTGGTGGGTAAACCCGTTCACGCGGCGGCGCAGGGTCTCGCTGCGGGTGCGCAACTTCGAGAGCAGCAAGCTGAAGGTGAACGATCAGGACGGCAATCCGATCGAGATCGCGTCGGTGATTGTGTGGCGGGTGATCGAGACGGCGGAGGCGTGCTTCCACGTGGACGATTACGAGCACTACGTCCATGTGCAGAGCGAGAGCGCGGTGCGCACGCTGGCCACGGCGTATCCTTACGATTCGCATATGGAAGGCTCGATGTCGCTGCGCATGTCGGTGGTGGAGATCGCGCATAAGTTGCGCGACGAAATCCAGGAGCGCGTGGGGAAGGCGGGCGTGGAAGTGATTGAAGCGCGCATCACGCACCTCTCGTACGCCCCGGAGATCGCGAGCGTGATGTTGCGCAGGCAGCAGGCTCAGGCGATTATCGCGGCGCGGCAGAAGATCGTGGAAGGCGCCGTCGGTATGGTGGAAATGGCGCTGGATCTGTTGAGCGCGAAGCACGTGGTGACGCTCGACGAAGAGCGCAAGGCGAGCATGGTGAGCAATCTGCTGGTGGTGCTGTGTAGCGATCGCGATGCCCAGCCGATTGTGAACACTGGCACGCTGTATCAGTAGGGCTTACACAGAGTAGGGTTTACAGAGAACGACAGGCTCTGGCATGGCGCAACGAAAATCATTTCTGCTGAGGCTGGACCCGGGGACGCACGAAGCGTTGCAGCGCTGGGCCGATAGCGACTTGCGGAGCCTCAACGCGCAGATCGAGTTTTTGTTGCGCCGTGCTTTGCAGGACGCGGGCCGGTTGAAGCCGGCCGGTGAGGCGCCGGTTGAGGATGAAGACCATGGCTAAACGGGCAGTGCGTTGGGATGGCTGGAATCCGCCGGACGGGTTGGGGTACTCCAGTCTGCGTCCGGTGCGGCTGACCGGCGCGGGACGCGCGTTGCAGGTGGGCGCGGCCGCGATGGTGCTGGTCGGGATCGCGGCTTGGTTCTTCATGAGTCTTGCGTCGCAGCGCGAGAAGACGGAAGCGCGCCTCATGGCGGAGCAGGGCGCGCGGACGAACGCGGAGATCACGCGGGTGTGGCGCACGGGCGGGAACGCGAAGAATCGCAACGCGGAGGCGCGCAATCGCCTGTCGTATACCTTCCAGCACGCGGGGCAGCACTACAGTCGCAGTTTGCAGGTGCCGTATAAAATCTGGCAGAACCTGAAGGCCGGCCAGAGTCTGGAAGTGCGGTATGTGGCGGAGAGGCCGGAGATCAGCCAGCCCGTGGAATGGGGCGGGCGGCCCATGGCGCCTTGGGCAGCGTACCTGGTGGGCGGACTGCTTATGATGATTGCGCCGCTGTTTCTGCTGCCCTTGCGGCGTCAGTATCTGTTGCTGGCTGAGGGAAAGCCGGCGCCAGGGCGGATCGTTGAGATGCAGAAGACCGACGAGACGGTGCTGATGAAGTTCGAGTTCCGCCTGCTGAATGGGGCGACGGCTCGCGGGAAGGTGCAACTGGGGGAGGCTCCGAAAGAGCCTTTTTGCGTGCTGTATGAGCCCGATAATCCGCGGCGGTGGGCGCTATACCCGATGTCCCTGGTCAAGCTGGATAAGTGAACGCCGTGAATCATAGCGAAATCCCATCGGAGCCGCGACCGTAAGGAAGCGGTTGCTAACTTAGTTCCTCGCTAGCCTACCGCTCCCTCAGGGAGCGGTTGCTAACTTGCCTGAGACGCCGCATGCCGAACGCTCCCTCACGGTCGCGGCTCTGATGGGGTTCCCAATAATTCGTGGCTTCTCACTGTCGCGGCTCTGATTGGGGCTGTGGCTCTGATTGGGGCACCGGGCGGCGCAGCGCGGGGCAGCAATCAGGGGCACAGAGGGGAAGTTCGGCGCTTTGGTGCTGCACGATCAGGTCGCGGAGCATCGTAAGGATCGCCGGGTGCGTGCCGGCAGTGGCCGCCCGCACGAAGTTGATGCCCAGCCCGGCACACAGCGCGGCGGCTTCGTAATCCAGGTCGTACAAAACTTCCATGTGGTCGCTAAGGAAGCCGATTGGCGACACCACGACATCGCGGACGCCGTTGTCCGCCAGGGCGCGCAGGTGGTCCAGGATGTCGGGTTCGAGCCAGGGTTGCGCGGCGGGACCGCTGCGGCTTTGCCAGACCAGATCCCATTCCTCATGGTCGAGGGCGGCGGAAACGCGGCGCGCGGTTTCCACCAGTTGCTCCTCATAGCCGCAGGTCGAAGACATGGCCACCGGGATACTGTGCGCGGTGAAGATCAGGCGGGCGGCGGCGCGACGGTCCTCGGGAATGCGCGACAGCGCGGCGGCAACGCGGTCTGCATTCGCGGTGACGAATCCCTGGTGCGACCAGAAGGGCGGCAGCTTATCGATGATGGGGGCGGAATCGCCCACCGCGGCGCGCGCGGCGGCAATATTCTCGATGTACTGACGGCAGCCGGAATACGACGAGTAAGCCGACGTGGCGATGGCGAGGGCACGCTTGACGCCGTGACCGGCCATTTGACGGACGGTGTCGGCCAGCATGGGAGTCCAGTTGCGATTGCCCCAGTAGATGGGTACCAGGACGCGGTCGCGCAGGGCGGAAATGAGGTCGCGACACTGCTGATTGATGGGGCTGCGGCCCTCGAAGTGGTAGTAGTGTTCGGCCACCGCTAGCATGCGTTCGCGCGGCACATTGCGGCCGCGGAGCACGTTTTCGAGGAAGGGGATGACGTCTTCGCGGCGCTCCGGCCCACCGAAGGAGACGATCAGAATGGCGTCATAGCGCATCACTGATTATGATGCCAGGTACGCCACGCCAGATGTTTTTGAAATAATTCGCTTGACACAAGCGCATTTTAGTACTAATTAATTAGTATGCGACGGCGCAGCACCACGTTAACTGAGCAGGAACTGGAAATCATGAAGATCGTCTGGGAGCGCGACCGCTCCACGGTGCGGGATGTGTACGAGACGCTGCTGGAGCGGCGAAAAGTGGCGTACACCACGGTGATGACCATGATGAAGATCCTGGAACAGAAGAAATATTTGAAGAAGACGATGGCCGACCGCGCCTACGTCTACCGTCCGGCGCAGCCTAAAGGGCAGGTCATTGGCGACATGGTCCGCGACTTCATCGACCGGGTCTTCAATGGGTCGGCCGAGCCGTTGCTGGTGCACCTGGTACAGGAGCATGATCTTTCTCCCGAGGAACTGGAGGAGATTGCGAAACTGCGGAGGCAGCCATGAACTATCCACTGATCTGGGACAATCTGGTGGCTTACAGCATGCAGATCGGGCTGCTGGTGGGCCTCGCGGCATTCGTGCCGAGTGTGCTGCGCCTGCGTTTGCCGGCGGGCCGACTGGCGTACTGGCACATGCTGCTGGGCGCGTGCCTGCTCTTGCCGGCGCTGCGGCCGTGGAAGCAGGCGGTGGTGACGTTGACGAGTTATCTGCCGCCATCCGCGCCTGCACCGGTGGTGCCGCATTCGGTGCCGGTGACCGCGATCGACTGGACACAGATTTCGTTGTTCGTGCTGCTGGGCGGAATGGCCATACGCATGATCTGGCTGGCCTCGGGCTTGTGCCGATTGAGCAGGCTGCGCAAACACTCGTCGCCGCTCGCGGTAGGATCCACGTGGAGCGTGGAAGCGGACATCCGGATTTCGGATGCGGTTTCGAGTCCGGTGACCTTCGGATTCATTCAGCCCACCGTGCTGCTACCGGCCAATTTCCACGAATTGGAGGCCTCGGCGCAGGAAGCGATCCTGTGCCACGAAGTGCTGCACGTGCGGCGCAAAGATTGGTTGTGGACGGTAGCGGAAGAAATGATCCGCTGCGTGTTTTGGTTTCACCCCGCAATCTGGTGGCTGCTGGGCGAGATTGGCCTGGCTCGCGAACAGGTAGTGGATCGTGAAGTGGTCGAGGTGACGCGGTCGCGC
>JBDTPR010000564.1:0-4773 GCA_039932635.1 Candidatus Solibacter sp. | reverse complement strand
GGCAGCGATATCTTCATCCTGGATCGCCCCAAATAAAAACTAGCGGCTGGCCTGCGTGGTTTTGTGGGGCGGACTTTAGTCTGCGTACCGACTTCAGTCGGTACACCGGCCGAAGGCCGGAGTTGTCCGGCAGGCTAAAGCCCCCCCACACATCTTTACCTCACCATCAGAGTCACGCCCGCCGGACTCGTAGCTCCGCCGACCGTCACCAGCACCTGCACGCCGCCCGAAGCCGCGCTCCCTGGCACCTTCACGTTCACCTGCATCACGCCCGACACCATCCCAGGCGCCGCCCCGGCGTACAGCACCTCGGCGTTCTGTCCATCGATCTGCACCCGCACCGGCATTTGCGGCTTGGGCAGCACGTTCAGCGCCAACAGTCCATCCACGCCGCCAGGATCGGTTTGCCCTTCGCCGGTGAGGTACAGGATCACGATCGATCCCTTGTCCGCGGGCTTATCCTGCCCGTTCACCGACCCGTCCTGATTCACGATCGCGCCCTGCCCCGCGCCGCTGGCATTCGCCGTGAACAGCGCGGGGGAACTCATCGTGGTGAACATGGTCACCGCGTTCGACCGCACGCCATACCGTTCCACTTCCACCTTGGCGCTGGCCTTGGTATACGCGGCATACGGCACGATCGCGCTCACCTGTCCCGACGCGGCGTACAGCATCGCGGCAGGTTCCCCGTCGAATAACACGCGCGTACCGCCGAGCTGCGTGGCCACGCGGTCGCCATTCAATTCCATGGGGACGAGTTGCGCCGGTCCAACATTGCTGCCGTAAACGACAATCAGTTCGCCGGGCGACACCGCGCCGCCCTTACCGCTCGCCGCGTTGACAATTCCAGCCGCGCTAATCACCGGCGGAGGCGGCGCCACATGCAGCACCACATTCAGCGTCTGAGGGCTATTCACCGCTTCCGCCGCGATCACGGTGATGGTCCCGTTGTAATCGCCCGGCGCCAGGCCCGCGGCGTCTACCGTCGCGGTCAGCGTCGCCCTCGTCGTGCCGCTCGCGGGCGTCACGCGCAGGAAAGCCCCCGTGCTGCTCACCGTGAAGGGAATCGCCGCGCATGCCGACACGCTCACCGTCTGCGCCGCCGGCGGCGGATTGCCCGGCGTCGATACGAACGACAGGTTGCCCGTATTCAGAAAGATGCTCGGTTCGCAGACCTTCGTCAGGAACGCCTCGGCGCCGCTCACAAACGCACTGCGCAGCGCGTTCTTCAACGGGAAATTCGCCGACGTCGTTTCACCCGCCAGATACACCGCGCCATCCGCATCCACGGCCAGCGCATGCGCAATCTCCGCGCCGCTGCCGCCAATCGGAGAGCTGTACAGAATGCCGTCGCCCGCCGGATTAAGCGCGGTCACGAACGCGTCGCTGCTACCGCCGCCGAAGGCTTGCAGCGCGCGCACTGCGGGGAAGTCCGAGGAGTTGGTGAGTCCCGTGAGCAGGATGTTGCCCCGCCTGTCCACCGCGATCCCGCGGATCTCTTCCTGGTACGATTGCGCGGCGCCCAGGCTGCCGCCCAGGTACGTCGCATACAATACCTGCGTCCCGTTGGCGTCCAGCCGCGCCAGGAACGCGTCCACCGCGCCCCTCAATTGCCCCTGCACCGCATTCGACGTCACCGGAAAATTCTTGGAGGTCGTGGACCCGCCTACCAGAATATTGCCGTTGGCCTCCAGCGCAATCGCCTGCGCGTGGTCGTCGCCCGTGCCGCCGACATACGTGTAGAACGCCAGGCCGTCGCCCGCCGCACGCACCCGCGCCACAAACGAATCCCCGCCGCTCGGAATCTTCGTGGTGTACGCGCCCGCGGTCGCCAGATTGGGCGAATTCGTGTAGCCCGCGATATAAGCCCCGCCCGCGCCATCCACCGCGATTCCGTAAGGCTCATCCACACCCACGCCGCCCAGGTAACTCGAGTACGCCAGGCGGTAATCAGGCGCGGCGAATTTGGCCACATAAGCATCCGAACTCCCGCCGAGCTTCGGCTGGAAGGCATTCACCACTGGGAACTCCACCGACGAAGTGTAGCCCGTCACATAAATACTCCCCGCGCCGTCGATTGCCAGCGCATCCACGCGGTCGTTGCGCTCACCGCCCAGGTAGCTCGAAAACAGCAGCTTGTCGCCCTGCGGATTCACCTTCATCACGAAGCCGATATTGAGGCCGGGTTGCGTACTCTGCACCGGGTTGACCAGCGGAAGATCGCGCGCGCCAGTCACGCCCCCCAGGTAGACATTCTGCGACGCGTCCACCGCAAGCGCCAGACCTCGCGTGTTGGCGCCCCCGCCGATCAGGCTCGAATAAATCACCTGATTCCCCGCCGCGTTGATCTTGGTCACGAAACCGTAGGTCACCGCGCCGTTCTGCTGCGAGAGCGCCGTGCCCACCTGCGGAAAATCGCTCGAAGTAGTCTCGCCCGTAATATACGTATTCCCGTCCTTGTCCACGGCCACCGCGTTGATGATCTCCGAGCGCTGTCCGCCGATGTAGGTGGAGTACACCACCACCGGATCGATCACTAGGGGCAGCGAGGGATCATAGGCGCCGACACGGAAACCGACGACGCCGTTGCGCATCACGTACTCCGCCATCACGGGATAATGCCGTCCACCGATTTCCTGATAGGCCACCGGCGCCTTATGTCGCAGCACGCTGCCGCCGATCTTCAATTCCAGATCGCCTTCACCCGTCACGCGCGTGCCGGACACACCCTCGAAGCGCAGGCGGATCGCATCCGCCGAAGCGCCTGGCGATACCACGAAATCGTATTCCAACTGGCTCTCCTGGCTGTGGTAAACCAGATCGATACCGGCATAGATGCCGCGGTAGCGTATGCGCGCAAAATGCGGCACGTCGCGCCGCCATCGCGCCGCGTCCTGCCCAACGAAGTAGTTCGTCCGCTGCGCCAGCGGCTCCAACGGCTCGATCGCCTGGGGCGCGCGGCTGCCGCTCAACGACATACGCACCGCGCGCGGCGCCTCGCCCGGACGTTGCAGCGAGAGCACTGCCTCGCGACCCGTCAGGTACAGGCTGTAGCCGCTCCCGCGCGCCAGATAGCGCACGCTAGGGTCAGTCTGCCCCAGATTCTGTTCGAACGTGTACGGCAACTGCGCACCGTTGGTCGCGCCCACCGGCGCGGCCTGCAGTACAGCGGTTATGAAGGGTACTGCGTATAAAAGTGATTTCATCAATGCCCCTGAGTTCGTTGTTCGCTTCCATTTGGTTACGCGCAAGGACGCATCAAAAAGGCGCATACAAATTTCTGTACATACCTGACATCTGTTCATACCTAACGATGGTTAGCGGCCTTATATAACTTTTTCGAGTCTTGTCTCACCCCGCTTGGGGAACTAGAGTGTACCTGTAGCTATGCGACTCATTTGGTTTTCGGTGTGCGCGGTGGGGCTCGGAGCTTCAATCGCCGGAGCGCAGCAGGTCTCGCGCAAGGAACCCGCCCGTTATGCCGGCACGGAACGTGCCTCTCGTTCGGAGGGACGTCCGCCGGGTATGCGGCTCGGCCTGCGCAAGCCTCGCGAATTCGCCCTCGGTCCGCTCAGCGAATCGGAGACTTTGCGTTTGACGGAGCCGGATACCCGGTTGAAGACAGGCCTGCGGCGGCCTCTTCCCGCCGAGTCCATGGCCTCTGGAACCTGGGAGACCACCTCCGAAGGCGCGCGTATCTGGCGCCTCTCCCTGCACTCGCCCGCCTCACGCGGCATGCGCGTGGAGTTTGACAATTTTAACGTCGGCGCCGGCAAGGTCTGGCTGCACGACGGCGCCAATGCGGCAGGACCCTATAGCGATCAGGGCGTGTACGGCGACGGCCACTTCTGGAGCGCTGCCGTCTTCTCCGGCACCGTGACCGTGGAGTACGAACCCGCGCCTGAAGCCGCGCGCGACCTGCAGCCGCCCTTCGTAATCCGCGCGATCTCGCATCAGGTACGCACCGCCCTCGATGCCACCGCCGGCCAGAAGGACCCCGCAGATTTTTGCGAGCTCGATGCCAACTGCTACCCCGAATGGAAAGGCACGCTGAGCAGCGTGGCGCAAATCTCCTTCATGGACCAGGGTGTCGAAATCCTTTGCTCCGGCTCTCTGCTGGCCACCCGCGACAACAGTTTCAAACCCTATTTCCTCACCGCCGGACACTGTATTAATAATGAGGCCGCGGCGCGCACGGTCGAAGCCTACTGGAGCTACCAGACGCCCGCTTGCGGCGGTGTGCCTCCCGCGTCGCGCACCACGGGTCTGAAATCGGCCGTCGGTTCGCACCTGTTGGCCAGCGGTTCCATCGCGGAAGGCGACTACAGTCTGGTGCTCCTGCAGGACGCGCCCGCCGGCACAACTTTCGCCGGCTGGGATCTCGCCGACCCGCCAGTGTCCTCCGCGCTCACCGGCATTCACCACCCCTCCGGCTCCTGGAAGCGTATCTCCTTCGGCGAACGTACGGATGATGCGACGATCGAAGTCGGCGGCAGCACCGCCACCGGCGACTACTTCCTGCAAGTAATGTGGGACAGGGGCCGCGTCGAGCATGGCTCCTCGGGCTCGCCGCTGTTTTCCTCACCCGGCGTGGTGGTCGGCTCTCTCAGCTACGGCCCGGTGTTGAGCGACGGTACGGTCTGCGCTGTCAATCCCAGCGTGGCCGGATATTCCCGCTTCTCCAACACCTACCCGCACGTCAAAGACTATCTCGAGAACCTGCCCGCGGTTCTGGTGACGCCTGCCAAACCCACGCTGGCGTTCACCATGTCG
>JBDTPR010000563.1:0-4790 GCA_039932635.1 Candidatus Solibacter sp. | reverse complement strand
AAGCGGGCGCCGACGTGACCTCGCGGGAGTCCTCCAAGATCGCCGGCAGCACCTTGCGCAGGGCCTCGGCCTCGATCTTGCGGAACTCCTTGCTGAACTCGTAAACCATACGGGACAATTCGGGATCGTCCACCAGTGCCAGGACGGCAGCGCCGGTGCGCACCTGTCCCGCACCGAATTCCAACGACCCGACGGTCCAACCCTCGCGCAACATCTTAAGCAGCGTGGGGCTGAAGGACGGGTTGCGCGCGTTACCAGTCTTGAGTCCATCCAGGCTGCGTCCCAGTTCCCCGGCAAAACGCGCCTTGTCGACACCAAACTGTTGGAGGATACCGGCGAAATCGGTGCCGGGGACATCCAGAAGTTTGCTCAGGAAATGCTCAATCTCGACGTCGTAATGGGTGCGCGCCAGGCATAAGCCGGCCGCTCCTTCCAGCGCCGTCCGCATCGTGTCGTTGAGTTTGGCAACAATTGATTTCAGGGTATTCGCCATCTCGGGTATCCTTTTCTAATCTACTTATTCTCGAATTTCTTCGAATCTACAGTTCCAATATCGTCTCGCCGGCATCGCGAGAAAACTCAGCGGTCTTTACCCAACTGGTCCAACCCAGCTGCGGACCGCTGCCGTCCTGAGGCATCAACTCGCACACAGGGACCTCCTGTTTGCGGAGTATCAATTGTACTTCGACATCATACTCGCCGCCGGAATAAAAGCTCGTTATGGCGCGCAACTGGCGGTTTCCCTCGTGCCCCGGCAGGAAATCGATGTACTGTTCGAGGGTCAGCGGACCCAACTGAATTCGCACGCGCGACTGCTGGTCCCAGGTCTCGTTGCCCACCACCGCGCCGAATCCCAGTTGCTCCGAGTACCCGCCGCTTTCCCCTAGCGAGCACTGCGATTCGATTTCCACCGGATACCAGGCGCCCACGAACTGCTCGATTTCAACCGGCACGCCGAAATAATCCCACAGCACCAGCCTCAAGCCGCAGGCCGACCGCGAGTGCATACTCAGCAGGCCGCCATAAAACAGCAGCGAATCGTCGGCGACATCCTGCCGGTTTTGCAGGCCCGGCGTTTCCAGCCCCAGTAAGGCCAGCACGTGACCGGAGAATCGGTCGGTCTCGCCACGCTCGTACGGGATCTCGAAATGGTATTTTTCCCAGGCCTGATAGAACAGGGAAATCAGGCGGTGGTTGAAGACGTCGAAGAAATCGCGGAGGGTTGTATCCTTGGCGCGGATGCGTTCATTGATGAGCTCGCAATAAGTGCGTGGGAGGATGCCCTGGGGCCCGTGCAGGCCCATAAAGTTGACGCGCATTAGCGGCGGCTTGCCCACACGCTGGTCGAGAGATTGAATCTCGCTGGCCGGAAAAGAGACCGCCGGATTGGCGCCGAAACGCGCCACCTCCAAATCCGGATTACCGAACCGGCCTACCACTTGAAGCTGCGGGTGCGTCCGCGCCATCAGGCGGATTGCCTGGAAGAACTCAAACAGGTAGGGCTCCCGGTCGAGCAGGTCCAAGATTGGCCAGGGCATTACAGCAGTATTTTCTGACCCGCCCGCGGTGGCCATTGCCTGAGCATCTCCTTTCTCTGCCGCGTCCGGACACGGAGTTGGCTGAAGCTGTTCATCGAGACGTACAGGCCGAGGAAATATTCGAGCACCGAGGCGAACAGGTACACGCCGCCGCCGACAAACTGCTCCTCGTCGAATTCCATTTCCACTTGCGTGCCGCGCGCGAACACTACGCCGTCTTCAGAGATGACGCGCGCAAAATGGCGGCGGCTATTCAGCGCGGTGAGGCCTTCAATCTGTTTCTCCGAATAGGTGGAGCCGGTGAAATTATAGAGACGCAGGATCTCCTGCAGCGCCTCCCTGCCATTCTCCACCAGCGACAGATAATTGAGCGAGAGCTGCGAAACCAAGCGCCACATCGAGTCCTTACCGACCGGCGGACGCAACACGTCGGTGGGCTTGATCAGCGCCACGATGCGCTTCACCGGCAGCGCGCCTTCCAGTTCGAAATCGCCGCTATCGTTGCCGAAGGGCAGCCGCGAGGGCAAGTCGCGATTAGTGCAGACCGTGCGCACAGAGAGCGTGTCCACGTTGGGTTTGACAGGACGTGAGGAGAGGTCCACCAGGGAGATGAACACTTCCGTACCCTCATCGTCGCGGTAGCCCGACGGGCGGCGCGAGGCTCGCCAGAAGGCGTTCGTCTTGGTGCGATTGACGCCGTGCCGGTAGGAGTAGAAGGGCTCGAATTGAATCACCTCGCCGGATTGCGGGTTGGCGCTCTTCACATCGTTGATCTCAAAGACTTCGGTGGCACGGCGCCGCGTTACGTCCGGGATCACCTGGTATTCGTAAGCCGTGTGCTCCAGCAGGATGGGCTCGGCGGTCTGCTGGAACAGGTTCACGATGGGAGCGCAGTTGAGCCGGAATGTCTTCGGGCCCACTCCGAGTTCCATCAACTGGCGGCGTTCGGTGCGCTCGAAGGGCGAGATCATCAGAATGATTTCGATCTGGTTGCCGAAACCCGCCTCGCGAATTCGATCCATGCCATGCAGATCGAGGAAAAAGAACTTCTCCGGGAAACAGAAATACTCCTGCAACAGGCGGTAGCCGGTAAACGACCGGCGCGAATACGGCAGCATGCCGTCGTCTTCGGCGAACCCCACCGGGCGCAGCGAATCGGCGCCCAGAATCACCGGCGTCAGGCGAGATTTGGGCGTCGCGTCGCGCACGATGATGTGGGTACAGTTGTTGCACAACAACTCGTACAGGTTGTTGACCAGGTTACTGTCGCCGTTCAAGTAAAAGCGGAGGGAGGAAAGCCCCAGCTTGCCGAAGGTCAGGTCGCCCGCGCAGCGCAGGCCGATGTTGACCGCGGCCACCGCTTCGGAACCGCGGCTCTGCGCCTGCATCCGGTCGGGAGTCTTCCATTCGGCTCCGGTGACTTCCACCGGCCAGAAGTTGAGATCGTAGCAGGTGCGAAATTTGCAGGGCACGCCGTTGACGGGCCGCGAATTCAGCACGCTGCCGCGCGCCAGTTTCAAACCGGTGTTAGGCGGCGCGGACAACGCATCCATGTGAAACTCGGCCACCGACATCGAGGGAATCGGCCGCAGGTAGTGAGGATGCAGGATGCTGAGCAGCGCCTCGGTGATTTCCGGAAACTCGTCGTCGATCTTGAGGTGCACGCGCGCGGTCAGAAAAGCGAATGCTTCGAGCAAACGCTCCACGTGCGGATCCTCGCACTTGTCGGGCTCCAGGACCAGGCGGGAGGCCACCTTGGGATACTTGGCGGCGAACTCCACGCCCATCTGGCGCAGGAAGATCAACTCCCGCTCGTAGTAGAGCAGCAGGTCATCCCGCACCTAAATCCCCCTTGACCTGGTATTCGCCGCTGGAGAGTTGGAGCAGGGTGTCGAACGAAATGTGCTCGGGCGATGGATCCATGTCCAGCAGCGCCTCGATCTGAAATCGCATTACATGTTGCGTGCCGGTCGCCGAGTCCACCAGGTTTACCTGAATTTGCGACAGGCGCGGTTCGAACGTGCGCAGCGTCTCTTCGATCATGCGCGTCAGCTTAGTGCGGTCGCGCAGGGAATCGCGGCTCAGCGTGGTGGCGTCGGGCAGCCCGAAGTTGTATAGAGACTGCTCCAGTTCCTGAAACTCACTGCCCACTGCCTCGGGAGTCCGCCGCGAATTGAGCAGCCATTCCAGGTCGCGGCGCAACGAAGCCTTCAATTGACGAACCGACGCAGCGCGCGTAGGCGGCGGATCATGACTATTCGATGGATCGCGGTCGATCAGCCTTTCCAGCAGCGATTGCGTAACCGTCTGTTCGGGCTCCCATCGTGCCATAAGCTATCTCGCCACATTCATCGCCTGTAGCGGATCCAGGCGGCAAATCCAGGCATAGAGCTTCTGCCGTTCCTCAGGGTTCGCGTCGCCTTTTGCCAGACACCGATAGAGTAACGCGAGCGGCTGCGCCAGCATCTCCGGCGATTCCCAATCTTCCAGCTTACGGCGCTCGATTTCAGCCACCAGTTCCTCGAGAATCGGCACCGCGATGGTGTCGTGCCCGGTGCTGATGCAGAGTTGCGTGACCTGCACCTTGCGGTGGAAACGGGAACGCCCGTTGCGCTCGCGCGACATTTCGCGCAACAGCATTTCGATCCCTTCCTGAGTCCGCCCGGACCGGGCCGCCTCCATCGCCAGTTCGAAGGTGTCCGGCGGCGCTTCTACTCCAGGCTCGCTCGCGGCTTCGGCCTCGGATTCAAACGCGGTGGGAGTGTACTCGGCCACAACTTGCGCCGGCCCTGTCAGCACATGCTCCTTCAGCCAGGCCTGCGTCTCCGCGTTGGCCGTCGGCGTATCGTCCATCATCGTCAACTCGGTGAGTTGGGGATAGTCCGTTAACAGCGCGCGCAGATTGGAGATCACGGCATTGCGGATGGGGTCGTGGTAGGATCCCTGTTCGGCGCAGGCGCGGCCCACATAGCGTTGCAGGTCAAGCCAGCCGCGGCCGCATTCCATGCCCATGCCCTGTTCGGCAACTTCCAGGACCTCGGTCCAATTGCCTTCCATGGTCAACCGCTTCAGATTCTGCCTCAGTTCGGTCGGCGGAGCGGCCAGCAGGGACTGGTCGATCTCCGTACCTGCCGCCCGCAATTCACCCCAGCGCAGGCCGCGCAGGAGCATATAAGGAGCAGGGTCGTACAAACTCTCGGTGCGCATGAACTTCGCCGCGGACACCACGCGCGCAATCGCATCGTTGCGATC
>JBDTPR010000562.1:0-4792 GCA_039932635.1 Candidatus Solibacter sp. | reverse complement strand
GCGCCATCGATTTCCAGGAATTCGGCGCCGGGCTGGAGTCCGGCGAGTTTGAGGACGTCGCTGAGGCGGGGTCCGGTCCAATCGGCGTTGCCGACGGCGCCGCGGGACCATTGGATGCCGGGGAGTTTGGGGGTGAAGAAGGCGCGTCCGTTGCCGGTGCATTCGAGCGTGGCGGGGACCGTGTGCTGGGGCAGCTTTTGAAGGTCGGCGAGTGTAAGTTCGAGGGGCTTGGAGACCAGGCCGTTGAGCGTGATGCGGTGGGCGGCGGGGTCGATCGCGGCGGGGCGGGGAAGGTGCTGGCGGACGAAAAAGGCGTCGAGCGGCGTGACCCAGGTGTCGAAGTATTTGACGGGAGTCTCGAGATCCTCGGGGCGGTCGTTGTGGAGGATCATGGGACGCTTGCCGGGGAAGGCGGGGGCGTCGGCTCCACGAAGTTGAGGAGCTGCGGCCGCGGCCAGAAGCGCGGAGAAGATCTGACGCCGGTTTGGGGGCATGGTTCATCCAGAGTATTGCAGTCGGACGAACTGGTGCAAGGTGGTTTACAGGGTAAGCGTAACTTTGGTCAGGGTGCGGGGCTTGTCGGGGTCCAGGCCCTTGTGGACGGCGAGGCAGGCCGCGAAGATTTGGGCGGGCACCACGTAGGGTATCGGCGTCAGCACCTCTTTGACGCGCTTTGGGAGGCGGATTACACGGGTGGCGAGGGTGGCGACTTCGCGATTGCCCGAATCGGTAATTGCCACGATTTCTGCCTGGAGCCCCTGAAGTTTCGTGAGGGTTTCGCCGATAGATTGCCAGGTGGTTCCAGGAGGCGCGAAGGCGAAGACCGGGAAGTTCTGTTCGACTAGGGCGATGGGGCCGTGGAGGAAGTCGGCCGAGGAGAAACGTTCGGCGACGACGTAGCAGGTTTCCATCAGTTTGAGCGCCATTTCGAAGGCGTTGGAGTAGTTCAGGCCGCGGCCCACAACGACGGCGTGGCGCATGAAGCGGTAGCGCTCGGCGAGCGCGTTGATTTCGTCCTCGAGTTTGAGGGAGGCGCGGACCAGGTCGGGAATTTGCTCGAGTTCGGAAATTTTGACGCCGCCGCCGAGGGCGTAGGCGAGCAGGTACATCATGAGCATCTGGCCGGTGTAGGTTTTGGTAGCGGCGACGCTTTTTTCGCGTCCGGCGCGGACCAGGAAGACGTGCTCGGCGATGCGGGCCATGGCGCTGCCGCTTTCGTTGGTGATGCCGAGGGTGAGGGCTCCCTGCTGGCGGGCGCGTTCGAGGACGAGGTTGGTGTCGGTGGACTCGCCGGATTGCGAGATGCCGACGACGAGGGCGTCTTTGTAATCGATGCGTGCGTTGTAAAGTGTGGTGATGGAGGGCGCGGCGAGCGAGACGGGGATGCCGGTGGTGATTTCGAGCAGGTAGCGTCCGAACTGGGCGGCGTTGTCGCTGGTGCCGCGTGCTACGAGAACGATGAGGCGCGGACGGTGTTGCGTGAGCAGTTTCTTGAATCGTTCGACTCCGCGCAATTCAGCGGACAGCGTCCGCTCCAGCGCCTCTGGCTGATGCCGGATTTCTTCGAGCATGCGTGACATGTGATTTCAGATTAGCAGGGGGATCGGGGTCGGGATTATAAGACTTCCAGCGCGGTGAAGCTTGCGATGGCGGTATAGTCGCGGTCCCTATGCCACACGGGCACCCGGTGCTCGATTGCAATTGCGGCGATCAGGCAGTCCACGGATGAACGAATGGTGACGCCGCGCTTGCGGCCTTGCCGGTAGATATCGGCGGCGGCGATGTACAGATTTAGCGGGATGGGATCGCAGACTACCGGTATGGCGAGCAAAGCGATTCTGAAAGCGTCAGTTGCACTTGCGGAGCGGTTTGTCCTGCCGCATTTCCGACAGGTTTCCATCCCAGATGCCCGAACCGAAGAACTAAGGAAGGCTTTCCATCTTGCGAACGCGAATAACCTCTGCTAAGGCAAGATTTGTGCGTTTCATGTGTACAGGATATCATTCCCGGGCAAGGGCCTTGGCGGGCACTACGTTCGCGGCACTGATTGGCGCCGGCCTAATCGGCGCGCAGGGTGACGGCGGGATCGATGCGCATCGCCCGTCGCGCGGGGATGCAGCAGGCAAGCGTGGTCACGGCGGCCAGCAGGAAGGCGACGCTCAGAAAGACGAACGGGTCGGTGGGCTCCGTGCCGAAGAGCAGGCTCTGCAGGAAGCGCGTCAGCAGAAACGCGCCGGCGGCGCCGCCGGCAATTCCAGCGATTGCAAAGGCCATTCCCTGGCGCAGGATCATGAAGAGGATCTGGCCGTTGGCCGCGCCGAGCGCCATGCGGAGACCGATTTCGCGCGCACGCTGGCCCACCGAGAACGAGGTCACCCCATAGATTCCGAGTGCGGCGAGCGCGAGCGCGATCAGGGCGAAGGCCCCCACCAGATTTAACGCGAAACGGCGCCGCGCCAGGGATTGCGACACCACCTCCTCCAGCGGCCGCACGCCGAAGACGGGCAACTCCACGTCCACCGCCTGCACCTCGCGGCGCAACTGCCCGGCGGTGACCGTGGCAGACGCGTTAGTCCTGATGAATACCGAGAGAGCGTTACTGGCTCCCTGATATATGGACAGATAGAGGTGCGGCGCGTCCGGAGAGTCGAAGCCCTCGGTCTTGATGGTGCCTACCACCCCGACGACCGTCACCCAGCGCGGTTGGCCGGGACGGCCCATATCGATGCGCTTGCCCAGCGGACTCTGATTCTTCCAGTAGCGTGTGGCCAAGGCTTCATCGATCAGCGCGACGCGATCCTGCCCCTCATCGCTTTCCAGAAACCAGCGGCCCGCGATCAAAGGGGTGCCCAGGACGCGGAAAAAGTCAGGGCTGACGGAGGCGAATTGGGCGGAGGGGAGTTCGTTGCCGGTGGCATCGGCGCCTTCCACCCGGAAAGCTGTCCGATTGATGGCCAATAGCGGAATGCTCTGGCCGCCTCCGATGGCGGCCAATTCGACGCCCGAAAGGGCTCGCACGCGCCTCAGGATGTCGCGTACGAGGGCCCGGCGTTTCTCGGGAGTCCGGTACGGCGCCAGGGTGGGGTCGTTGGGAACGGGGAGCCAGAGGTTGGCGAGCATGACGTGGCGCGGGTTGAAGCCGGGGTTCACGCGGATCACGTTCCAGAAGCTCTTGAGCAGCAACCCGGCGCCCAGCAGCAGGGTCATGGAAAAGGCGATTTCGCAGATCACGAGGACTGCCCTTGCTCCGGCCTTACGAGAGCCCATACCGCCGGTTTTTCCGGCCTCCTTGAGGTTCGGAAGCAGAGAGGTACGCGCAATCTGCAGGGCGGGAATGAGTCCGAAGAGCGTTCCCGTGAGCAGCGATACGGCGGCGGTGAAGCCGAGGATGGTCCAATTCAATCCCACTTCCTCAAGGCGCGGCAGGTTGACCGGCGCGAGTTTGAGGAGGACGGGTTGCAGCCAGGCGGCGAGCAGGAGTCCGGCGGCGCCTCCGAGAGCGGCCAGCGCCACGCTTTCCACCAACACTTGCCGGACGATCATCCAGTGGGATGCGCCCACGGCGCGGCGGATGGCGAACTCGCGCTGCCGGGCGGTGGCGCGCGCCAGCAGCAGGTTCGCGATACCGATGCAGGCGATGAGGAGCACGCAGGCGACGGAGCCGAAGACGACGAGCAGGGTGGTGCGCACGTTGCCGGTGAGATCTTCGGCGAGGGGCACGATGCTCGGAGTCCACCCGACGCGCGGAGGGTAATTGTCGGGGTACTGGCGGCGGATACCGTCGGCAAAGGCGTCTAGTTTGGCCTTCGCCACGGTGACGGACATGCCGGGCTTGAGGCGGGCGATGGTCCGGGGGAACATGCGGGCGTTGCGCACCGGCGGAACGGGGAACGGGGCGGCGCGGAAGCCGGCGGTGATCCAGACTTCGATCTCGCCGAGAACGGTGGGCCCGGGGTTGCGGAAATCGGGAGGCAGAACGCCGACGACGGTGTAGAGGTCGTTGTCGAAGCGCAGGCTGCGGCCGAGGATGTGCGGATCGCCGCCGAAGCGCTGTCGCCAGGCGGCATCGCTGAGGACGGCGGCTTCGGCGAAGCCCGCGGCGGTGTCCTGGGGCCCGAAAAGGCGGCCCAGTTGGGGCCTTGCGCCGAGCATGTCGAAGTAGTTGGGCATGACGGCGAGGGCTTCGACTCGTTCGGGCCGGACGCCTCCGGTGAGGTTGGTGTCGAAGACCCAGGCGGGGGTGACGGCGTCGAAAATCCCGGCGCGGTCGCGGAAATCTTCCAATTCGGGAAGGGAGAGACCGGCGTTGGCGACGCCGATACCGCGCTGTGAGGCGTTGAGGCTGACCAGGCGGTCGGGCTCCTTAAAGGGGAGCGGGCGGAGGAGGAGGGCTTCGACAATGCCGAAGATGGCGGTGTTGGCGCCGATGCCGAGGGCTAGCGTGAGTACGGCCACGGCCGCGAAACCAGGCGTGCGGCGCAGGCCTCTTATGGCATAGCGTAAGTCCTGGAATAGGCGCTCAGATGGCATGGTGCGAGTCCTCCGATCTACTACTGACGGAGGAAAGGGAGAGTGGTACCGGACGTTCCTATGGGTCGGCCATGCAGCCAGACTGATTCCCGGGAGTCCGCTTCAGCATCACTGCACGGCCCCGCCTCCAGGCTTGAAATCATATTGCGAGAGAAAGGCATTGAGAGCGGCAAAGTAGGCCGTCGAGTTTACCACCGCCGAGTTGTCGTGCCCGCCGCCGGGAATCATGGCGATCTGCTTAGGATAAGGCGCCGCGTCGAAT
>JBDTPR010000561.1:0-4812 GCA_039932635.1 Candidatus Solibacter sp. | reverse complement strand
CCAATGCGCAGCATTCCACCGGACCCCGCTCCGTCGAGGGCAAGTCCGCCTCCCGCTTCAACGCCCTGAAACACGGCGCTGACGCCATCTCCCCCGTCATCCCCGGCGAAGATCCCGCCGAGTATGAAGAACTTGCTGCCGAATACCAAAACCGTTTCTACCCCGAGACGCCCGACGAGCGCTTTCACGTCCAGACCATGATCGATTCCGATTGGCAGAAGCGCCGCCTCTCCAAACTCGAAACCGAATGCTACGTTCTCCTCGACGCCGAAGCCCCCGGTATGTCTCTGGCCGCCGCCATCCTCTCCGCCTCGCCCGCCGCCAAACTCCTCGCCCGCACCCAGCGACAGCTCGCCGCACACCAGCGCGCCTGGTACCGCGCCTTTACCGAACTCCGCCGCCAGCGAGAACGCGAAGAAGAGGGCTTCGGTCCCGCCAACGCGCCCGAAGAACCCGCACAGACTCAGGAATCGGAATTGCCGGAACGAACCCAATTGCCCACCCCGGTTGCCGCCAAAGAATGGCCCCCGATCGACGAAAAAACCGGCAAGCCCCGGTACTTCGTCGGATGACCGCGTCGGATGACCGCGGCCCGCAAAATCCGGCGCCATCAACTATAATGAGATTTTCCAATCTGAAAGCTATCTAATTACTCTTATAGGAGCATTATGGCTGCGAAGCGTATCGGTATTCTCACGGGTGGCGGCGACGTTCCGGGACTCAATTCCGTGATCAAGACGGTGGTATACCGTGGAAGTGAAATCGGCTGCGAGGTGATCGGAATTCGCCGCGGCTGGGAAGGCCTGACCCACGTCAACCTGCAGGATCCGGCGAGCCGCACCCGCTACGTGCTGCCGCTCAATCGCGAGAATACGCGTACCATCGACCGCACCGGCGGCACCTATCTTCATAGTTCGCGCACCAACCCCTCCAAGATGAAGAAGCTCCCGCCTGTGCTCGAAGGGCAGGAGTTCCCGATCAACGAATTCACCAAGAAGGGCGCCACTACCAAAGTCTTCGACGTCACCAAGGCCGTCCTCAAGAACATCGAGACACTCAACCTCGATTACCTGATTGCCATCGGCGGCGACGACACCCTCAGCTACGCCGCCGAACTCGATCGCCAGGGATTCCCCGTAATCGCTGTGCCGAAGACGATGGATAACGACGTTCAGGGTACCGAGTATTGCATCGGCTTCTCCACCGCCATCACCCGCGCCATGGATGCCATTGAGCGCCAGCGCACCACTGTCGGCTCCCACGAACGCGTCGGGCTCTTCCGCGTGTTCGGCCGCGATGCCGGCTACACCGCGCTGTACACCGCCTACGTCACCAGCGTGCGCTGCTGCATCCCGGAGTACAAAGTCGATCTGGATAAGCTGATCGAACTTCTGGTCACCGACAAGAAGAATAATCCGTCGAACTACTCGCTCGCCGTCCTCTCCGAAGGCGCCGAGTGGGAAGGCTACACCGTGAAGGAATACGGCGAGGCCGATGCGTTCGGACACCGCAAGAAGATGTCCGTCGCCGAGGACCTGAGCAACGAGATCAAGAACCGGACGGGCGAGGAGACCATCGTCAGCGATCTGACTTACGATCTGCGCTCCGGGAGCGCCGATTTCGTGGATCGGATGGTTGCCTCCACGTTCGCCGGCATGGCGCTCGACGCCATCGCGAAGGGCCAGAAGGGCCTGATGACCGCCATCACCGGCGGCTGCTACGCCATGGTCGGTATACCCGATCCCAAATTGGGACCGCGCCGCGTCGAAGTGGCATCCATGTACAACACCGAGCGCTACCGCCCCACCTACGATAAGAAGGTAGGCCTCCCCATCTTCCTGACAAGGGCATAGGACACGCTGCCTGTATTGTGGGGCAGACTTCAGTCTGCGTACCGACTTCAGTCGGTACACCGGCCGAAGGCCGGAACGTATCGATGAACTGGAAGCATCTCTTCTCCAAGAAACCGGACGCGCAACTCACCCCCGAGTTGCGCGCCCGTATTCAATCCTCCTTCGACCAGTCGGCCTCCGACGAAGAGCACTTCCCGTCTACCATCGATCCCCGCATTTACCACGTCCAAGTGATCCGTGAGCATCTGGGACCGCTGGCCGGCAAGCGCGTGCTCGATGTCGGCTGCGGCAAGGGCCGCTTCGCCCGCGTCTTCTATGAGCAGGAACCCCGCGCCGAACTCTGGGGCCTGGATATCTCCGAAGAAATGCTGCGGTTCGTCCCCCCGGAAATACAGACCCGCGCGGGCGCCATGACCGAACTCCCCTTCGACGACGAGTCCTTCGACTGCGCCTACGCCACGGAGAGCTTGGAACACGCTGTAGAGATCGGCCGCGCCGTCTCTGAAATCTGCCGCGTGGTCAAGACCGGCGGGCGCATCGCCATCATCGATAAGAACGCCGAGCACTGGGGGCGGCTCGACACGCCCGAGTGGGAAAAATGGTTCAGTCGCAAGGAACTCGAAGGCCTATTGCGCCGACACTGCCGGGAAGTCTCGAGCCGCCCCATTTCTTATTGGGAAGACGTGGAGCCCGACGGACTGTTCCTCGCCTGGCTCGCCGTAAAGTAAACCTTCCCACCAGCGGACACTGTCCGATGGTGGTACTTTTGGGCCATTGCTAGACCTCCCGGTACGCCGTTTTACTTCGTAAATCTACGTAAATTCATAGATCGCCGATGAATTCTACACTATTTAATTCAGTAGGTTAGCTTCTTTACTCGATTCAAAATATTTTCTTGACTCACCCCGGATCCGGACTTAGACTCACACAAATACCTTTGGGCCCAACGGAGTCCGGGACCACTTCTCCCGGTAAATAAACTACGGAATCGAGGGGATATGAACTTCCGCCGTTCAGGTTTTACCTGCTTTACCCGCGGCCTGCGCGCCTTCAGCCTGGCTCTCCTTCTGACCATCGGCACTACCGCCGCCTGGTCCCAAGCAACTTCGAACGCAACCCTGGCAGGGCTGGTTACCGATGAGCAAGGCGCCGCAGTGGTGGGCGCTGAGATTCGCATCGTGGATCCGGCTACCTCCGCCGTGCTGACGACCCTGTCGAATGAAACCGGCTACTACGTAATCGCCAATGTGACGCCCGCGGTCTACTCGATTACCATCAGCAAGCAGGGCTTCACGGTTTTTAAGGTAAGCGCACAGAAGATCGACGTCGGTTCCACTCTAACCATCAACGCGCCGCTCAAGATCGGTTCCACCACCACCACGGTCGAAGTCTCGGCCCACGTGGGCGCGGAGTTGCAAACCACCAATGCCACCGTCGGCTCAACCCTCAACGCCGAGGCCCTCGCGCTGCTGCCCAACATGGGCCGCGACGTGTCCACCCTGGCTGTCCTGCAGCCTGGCACCACGCCCGGCGGTATGACCGCGGGAGCCATGTCGGACCAGAACGTGTTCATGCTGGATGGCGGCAATAACTCCGACGACATGTCCGGCAACGCCACCACCTACACCACCAACTTCACCGGCACCGGCGGCACGCAAACCGGAGGCAGTCCCTCGGGCATTCTGCCCACGCCCGTCGAGAGTATCGAAGAGTTTAAGGTGTCCACCTTCAACCAGACCGCGGATTTCTCCGGCTCCATCGGCGCGCAGATCCAGATGGTCACCAAGCGCGGCACCAACACCTATCATGGTTCCGCCTACGGCTACTACTACGCCACCAACGTCGGCGCAGCTAATAGCTGGCTCAACAACCATACTCCGGCGAACGGCAAGCCTTACACGGCATTGCCTTCCAATCACCGCAATCGCTTCGGCGGCTCGCTCGGCGGCACCTTGCTGCCTAAGGTGCTCGGCGGCAAGACCTACTTCTTCGTCAATTACGAAGGCAGCCGCTTCCCCAACGTCGGAACCTACAATCGCCCGGTGCCTTCCAAACTGCTGCGCGCCGGCATCATTCAGGTTCCAGATTCCAGCGGCAAATACCAGCCTTACAACCTCAATCCGAATTCGGTCACGGTGGATGGCGTAACCTATCAGCCCGCCCGGTGCGGCAACACACTTTGCGACCCGCGCGGCTTCGGCATGAACCCGATCGTCAATCAGCTCTGGCAAAAGTACATGCCGCTGCCTAACGATCCCACGGGCGGCGACCTTTACAACACGCAGGGCTTCCTCTCTACCATCCGCGCCCCACTAACCCAGAATAGCTACGTGGCGCGCATCGATCACGATTTCGGCAGCCGCAATCGCTTCTTCGGTACCTATCGCTACATGTCCTTGTCCAACCTGACCACCAACATGGTGGACATTGGCGGCGTGCTGCCTGGCGGCACCTTCGGAACTCCGTCCGCCGCTGCGCCGCGCGTCCAGAAGCCGGGCTACTTCGTCTTCGGTCTCACCTCGAGTTTCACCCCCACGATCACCAACGACATTCGCGCCAGCTACACCCGCAACTTCTGGCAGTGGGGCAGCTCCTCCGACGCACCGCCGCCACTGGGACTTGGCGGCACCCTCGAAATCGGCGGCGAGAGCACCAACGCCCTGATTCCCTACAACGTCAATTCGCAGAACGTACGCCAGCGCTTCTGGGACGGCCAGGCCAAAATGATCAAGGACGATGTCACCTGGATCAAACGCAGCCACCTGATTCAGTTCGGCGGCATGTACCAACGCAACTACGACTACCACATGCGCACCGACAACGGCCAGGGCATCAACAACGCCATCGTTTACCAGAGCACCTCCAGCAATATCAACTTCGGGAACTTCGTCTATCCGACGGTTTCGTCCACCGGCGCCGCCGGCACCATCAGCACCGCCAACCAGGCGCTGTTCAACAC
>JBDTPR010000560.1:0-4822 GCA_039932635.1 Candidatus Solibacter sp. | reverse complement strand
GAGAACCCCTCACTTTAGCACAGAATTCTTGAGAACTAGCGGGCTTGGCGGCAACCTCATTGAGTTATGTCAAAACTAAGTACGTGGATAGCTGCGGCCTGCCTCGCGGCCTCTTCGTTGGCCGCGGCCCCCCAGGCGCCGGCAACTCATCAGCGCGCCTCCAACGCTCCCGTTGTGAAGGCGCCGGCCAAGCCGAAGCTGTCCGATTCGCAACTGGAGGCGGCGATCCGCGCCAAGTTCGCCAAATCGAAAATCAACGAGGATAAATTCACCGTACGGGTGCAGGGCGGCATCGCGACGATTGATGGCAAGACCAACGTGGTGCAGCACAAGGGTGTCGCCACGCGGATGAGCAAGACCGCCGGAGCACTGGCCGTCAACAATCGAATTGTGGTCAGCGACGAGGCAAGAAAGAAGGCGGCAGGCAATCTTGAGGAGGGGCGCCGCCGAGCCCAGGTGAAGCGCGGCGATACGCGCAGCGAGCGCAAATAGGCTTCGCGACGCATGATAGGACGCATGATAAACTGGGGTATCCCCATGAAAGCTTTTTGTTTACTCGCATTCGCCTGCCTTGGCGCCGCTTGGGCTCAATCCGCCCCCCCGGCAATCGCCCCGGTTGCTCCCGCCGCGGGACCATCCCTGCCCGATCTCCCCGATGAAACCGTAGTCGCCGTATTCGGCGACGGCACGAAATTCACGATGGGAAATTTCCGGAGCATTTATTCCGCCTTGCCGCCGCAGAATCAACAGATGGCGCTGCGCAATCGCGAACAGTGGCTGCACCAGTGGGAACTGCTGCGCAAACTGACCAAGATGGCGGAAGACGGCAAGCTGGATCAGGCGAGCCCGTACAAGGAAACCCTGGCGTACGGCCGTATGAACGTCCTGGCGACCGCGCAGATCAATGCCGCGATCAACCTGATTGTGGTGGAACCTGGCGAGGTGGTGAAGTTTTACGACGCCAACAAGCAGAAGTACACGCAGGTGCGCGTAAAGGCAATCTATATCTCCTTCAGCGACGACGCTGCCGCGAGCGCGACGGCCAAAGGGAAGAAGCCACTGACCGAGGCGGAAGCTAGGGCCAAGGCCGAAAAACTGCTCGCTGCCATCAAGGGCGGAAGCGATTTCGTGAAACTGGTGAAAGAGAATTCCGACGACGAGACGTCGCGCGAAAAGGACGGCGATTTCGCCACCTTGCGCAGCAGCGACAACATCCCGGACGCCTTCCGCGCGGCCGTCTTCGCGCTCAAGAAGGGCGAGATCACGCAACCGCTGAAGCAGCCCAACGGGTTCTACCTGCTGCGTGCCGAAGAGGTGACGGTCCGCCCGCTATCGGAGGTCCGCGACGATATCTATAACGACCTGAAGAACACCCGCGCCGACGAGTGGCTGCGCAGTCAGGATCGCGATGCCAAGGTGGAAATCGTCAATAAGGAATTCATCAACGGCGCCACTCCGGCAGCTCCCGAGAAGAAGTAGTGGACTGCTATCTGTTCGAAGCCCGCCCTGGATTCCGCGGGTGAGTCCTGGAGCGATAAGGTCCACGCAGCGAATCAGATTTCCGAACCCCTCACGGTGTCCGGGCGTGCAGGTTCCTGCACAGTCTTTCCTCCCTTCCGCTTTCTCGGCCGCGAAGCTGTGAGGAAACCTGGAACCGTCACGCCGACTTCAGAAATATTCGTGTCTTGAAATGAGGGACTTACTCCCTTCTGAGGGCTGGCGCCTCCTATTCGTTGCCTAGTCTGAAAGCAGGGGACCTCTTACAGGCCCCGCTTTACCGACAGGAGACGAACTGATGATCCAGTACGACAAGGATGGCGTGACGTTGTTCTACGTCGATACCACAGGGAAAAAATTCTCGCACTATTTCATGGAAGGCGCGGCTTACAATGACATGGTCGATATCCGCGACGCGCAACTCCAGGCAATTCGCGAAAACACCCAGACCGTTGCCAATTACGAAACCGCCCTGGCCAACGCCCAGATCAGCGTGGATGCGGGTCACACCGTGCCCGCCCCGACCAAACCGCTGATGAAGGTGGTGAGCGACACGGGGGAGACGATCTTCGCGCCGTTCGACCCGCCGCTCAAAGATCTGGTGCCCGCCGCGCCCACGCGCCCGGCGCCGAGCGGCAGCATCAAGGTGGAAACCCCCGACAAGCAGGCCATTCTCTACAACATGGTGCTCGCCATGTTCCGCAAGATGTTCCCCGACGCCTGAGAGTGGAGCTGGGAAATGAAAAATCTCGGACTCCGTTGAAAGGCCTGGCGGCTGCGACGTTGGGGGGCGCGATTTCGAGCGCCGCTCGGGCAGCGGCATCGGGCACGTTGGCGCCCGCCAATCTAAAGACCGCCGCCCTCGCCCTCGCAGCTTACCTCACCAAATCCCCGGTCGGCAGCCGTTAGCCGCCCGCCGGCAACATTACTTGACGATAGTTACCTGAATCGGGAGCAGTTCCATGGTCTGATCGACTTGCACCTCGACCGCCCCTGATTTAGCTCCCTTGGCGGCGCTCAAGGTCAGCGTGGCCTTGGCGCCCGCCGGCAGTTTCAACCGATCCAATTTGGCGATGATTGCCTTCGGTCCATCCGTCGGGATCGAGATGGAAACGGGTTCCGGCGCTGTGTTGGTGATCACGATTTTTGCTGTCCCACCCACCTTCAGCCTCAGCGAACTGCGGTCCAACTTCAGTTGCTTGGCCAGAACTCCGGCACTCGCAGGCTGGCTGGCGACGGACGGAGCCGCGGGTGGCGCGACCTTTTCCGGAAGGGCGCCCTCAAGGATGGTTACCTGAACCGGCAGGATCTGCAGGGTCTGGTCGACCTGCAGGTTGATTACGCCAGACTTAGCTCCCTTGGCCGCGATCAGGGTCAGGGTAGCCGTGGCGCCCGCCATCAGGTTCAGCTTGTCCAATTTGGCTTCGATTTCCTTGGGACCGCCGGGCGGCAGCGAGAGCGACATCACTCCCGGCGCCGTGTTAGTGATCACGATCTCCGCCTTCTCCCCCACCTTCAGGCTCACCGAATTTCGATCCAACTGAATCTGCTTGAAGAGAAAATCGGCGTTCGTGGGAATGCTGGCAAACGAGGGCGGCGCGGGCGGGGCACCCTTCTCCGGGAAGGCACCCGCGGTCATGCGGCCCCAGGGAGTATTGCGCAGCGCGTCCTGATCGACCCACCAGACCCATTTGCCGTTCTCGAGTTTCCAGGCGCTGGGGGTGGGCACCTTCATGGGGTGATCGGCGAAGCCCGGCATCATGATATACATCTCGCACACCATCACCGCGTTGGCCTTGGTGAAGTTGTCGGTGTAATCGATTCTCGAGAGGTCGCAGGAGAGGTATTTGGGTTTGTTCCGGGTATAGAAAAACTCCTTCGTGTCTTCCGCGACCAGTTCCTCCGCCTTACGGAACTGCCCTTTGACGTGCAGATCGAAGAACTCCTGCACGCGGGCCCTGAGTGCGGTATCCACCTCTACCGGGGGCTTCGGCTTGAAGGGTTCATTTTGCGCAAAGGCCATCGCGGCCCACAGTCCAATCGCAGCGAAGCGGAACATATCTACCTCAAATTATAGACGCGGCGAAGGGCGGGAAAGTCGGTAGGCCGGTTGGGACCGGACACAGCGCGTCATGAAGAGCGCGGGCGGCTAGTTTTCAACCGGCACGCGTTCCACACGGTCCACCACAATGAACTCCACGGGAATTTTCTGAGCCTGCAAACGAAGCCCGAGGTTGTCCAGGAGTGCAGCGGGGAGGGTAGGGACGCCGGTCGCCTCCACGCCGGTCGCCTCCACGCCGTCGACGCTTTGATCGTCGATGGTGAAGCGGAACTTGTAGTCATAGACGCCGGTGAGTTCCGTCCGGTCGACTACCGTCTCGGACATTCGTCTGGCCACGAAATCGGCGACCTGGGACATGGAGTGCCGGGTGGCCGTCACGGTTGCCACCCGCCCGTTGGTGTTGGTGTCGGTACCGGCGGAGCCCGCTTCGACGGGCTTGAGTTTGAAACCGCTTTTGGCTACCACCAGAGCGTAGCCTTGCTTCTCCTTCGATTCCCGATGCGCCACCAATTTGAAGCGGTCCTCGAGCAGCGTGCGGAGCATGGCGGTTTTCTCGTCGTCGGTTGTATCCGGCGGATACTTGGCGGCTATGTCGAAGTGTGCCGATTCCATCCAGTCCGGCCCGGAGACCTGAAATGCCTTTACGTTGTAGGCGCGTTCCACCAGGCGGTGCAGACTCTGATTGTCCATCACAATTTGCCCCTTGGAGCCGTGCGACGAACTGCTTCCGCTCCCGGAAGTGTTGGGTTTGATGGAGGCGACGACAAACGACGGTCGTGTGTCGGGCGCCTGGGCGAATACCGAGGCTGCGGCAAACACGGCAATTGCGAGAGGGTGGGCACTCTGTTGCATGACACTATGACGTAAAAATCGCGCGGATCGTTCGCAGTATTTGTGCGCCTGAAGTGGCGGTGGATGGGTCGCGCCGTGAAAATGATTGAGGCCACCGTTTTACCGGTGGCCTCTTGAACTACTTAGAAATTTGGTGCGGATGAGAGGACTTGAACCTCCACTCCCTTGCGAGAACTAGAACCTGAATCTAGCGCGTCTGCCAATTCCGCCACATCCGCATATCTGTACTACAGGCAGGAAACTTTATTATATGACGTCGACGCCCATGCTACGCGCCGTTCCGCGTACCGATCTCATGGCCGATTCGAGTTCAAAGCAATTCAAATCGGGCATTTTGATTTTGGCGATCTCTTCGATCTGCGCCTGGGTGATCTTGCCGACCTTGGTCTTGTGCGGCTCGGCCGAACCCTT
>JBDTPR010000559.1:0-4823 GCA_039932635.1 Candidatus Solibacter sp. | reverse complement strand
CATTTCTACTTTGCTGGGAATAGGACATTTCTACTTTGCCTTGACACGCTTTGCGGAAAGTCAGATTGATGCGCGTGGGACCGGTGAGCGGGTGGTCGCCGGGCTTGAGGGGAGCGATGCCGTGATAAGCGAGACGCGATTCCCCGCCCCACACGACTACGTCTCCGCTCTCCAGGCGCATGCGGCGGGGGCGATCTTTGCGCGAACTGCCGCCGAATTGAAACACGGCAGGCAGACCCAGCGAAACGGAGACAATGGGTGCAGTGTAGTCCTGCTCGTTGCGGTCCTGGTGCAGGGTGAGACGCGCTCCAGGTTCGTAGCGATTAATGAGGCACGCATCGGCAGCGAACTCCGGGAAGCCCGCTTCGGCGGCGGCATGGATTGCCAGGGTGCGGAACGGGTCGGGCATCGCCGGCCATGCGCGGCCGGTGAGCGGGTCGGCGGTGTCGTAGCGATAGCCTTTGCGGTCGGAGACCCACCCGGCGAGGCCGCAATTGGTCATGGCGACGGACATCCGGAAGCCGCCCGGCGTGATCATGTGGCGGAAGGGCGCGGCCTCGACGATATGGGCGAGGTCGGCCATCAGCTGTTCGGCGACCGGAGACGCGAAGGCACGCAGCAGGACGGCGCCCTCCGCGATGGGTTCGCGGGCGGGCAAAGGGTCGTCGAAGAGGTTGGCGTTTTCGCTCATGCCGCGTCGTGAAAGATGATGCCGAGAGTGTGCCGGCGCCCGCTGCGTATGCGGCTCACCCCATGCCGTAAGTTTACCCGGTACGTGCCGCGCGTGCCTTGTACGGGTCGCTGACGAACTGCGAAGATCACGCAATCGCCGCGCGTCAGCGGTACGACTTCAGCGCGCGATTGCATGCGTGGGCGCTGTTCGGTGAGCACGAATTCGCCGCCCGTGAAATCGGTGCCGGGAGCGGAAAGGAGGAAGGCGGCCTGCAGAGGGAAGACGAGGTCGCCATAGATGTCCTGGTGCAGGCAATTGTAATCGCCGGGACCGTACTCGAGGAGGAGCGGCGTGGGCTTGTCCTGCCCTGCGGCATGGCAGGCCGCGAGGAAGGCGGCGTGCTCCGCTGGAAAGCGTACTTCGAGGCCCATGGCTTCGTTCCAGCGATTGGCGACCGGCGCGAGGTGAGGGTAAAACGCCTCGCGCAGGGTCGCGATCACGGGCGGAAGCGGATAGCGGAAATACTTGTACTCTCCGCGCCCGAAGCCGTGGCGCGCCATCACCACGCGGGAGCGGAAGAGATCGTCATCGGCGTAGAGGTTCGACAGCGCGGTGCATTGCTCCGCGTTGAACACGCGGGACACTACCGCGCACCCGTAGGCATCGAGGTCGGCGGCGATGTGTGGCCAATCGATCATTGGGCGGGCCACATGATTGTCATGCGCCCTCCTCGCGCGCCAGCAACGCCCGCTTGCGGTCCACGCCCCAGCGATAGCCGGAGACGGCGCCATCGCTGCGTACCACTCGGTGGCAGGGAACAGCCACCGCGAGCGCGTTGGCGGCGCAGGCCTGCGCCACTGCGCGTATGGCTCGCGGCGCTCCGATGCGGTCCGCGATCTCTGAGTAGCTGGCGCGCGAGCCCGCGGGAATGGCGCGGAGCGCCTGCCACACACGCTGCTGGAACGCCGTGCCCCGAATGTCGAGCGGCAGATCCAGCCCGATTTTCGGCGCTTCCACGAAGCGCACCACCTGTTCGACAGTGTCGGCGAAGGCGTCGTCTCCTGGCGTGACCTGGGCACGCGGGAAGCGGGCGCGCAGATCGTCGAGCAGCACGGCGGCGTCGTCTCCCAGGAGGATCGCGCATACTCCGCGCGCTGTAGCGGCCACGAGAACCGTTCCCAGCGAGCAGAAGCCGGTAGCATAGCCGATTACGGCATCCTGCCCTCCGGCGCGGAAATCGGTAGGCGTCATGCCGAGCAGGTCCTTCTCGTAGAAGCGTCCGCTCGACTGAAAGCCCGCTCCGTAGATGGCCTCCGTGACCGTTCGGGCACGCGATAACTCTTCGCGCACACGATCTCCGCGCCGCGCGTCGGAATAGGCCTTCGGCGTCAAGCCGGTGACGCTACGGAAGACGCGGTGGAAATGGTAGCGGCTCATACCGGCGGCCGCAGCCAGCGTATCGAGGCTGGGCGTCTCTTCCGCGCTTTCGATCAGGCGGCAGGCGCGCGCGACAGCCGCGGCATGCTGTTCGGCGAGTCCCGCCTGATTGGGCCGGCAGCGCTTGCACGGGCGGAAACCGGCGCGCTCGGCATCGGCGCAGGTCAGGTGGAACGCCACATTTTCGCGGCGCGCCGGGCGCGAGCCACAAGACGGGCGGCAGTAAACCCCCGTCGTGCGCACCGAGTAAAAGAAGCTGCCGTCGGCCTGGGAATCGCGCTGCTGCACCGCCTCCCAGCGCTCGATGTCAGTGGCGAATTCTTGCATCGTCATTACCATGATCTCTCCCTCCAACACCATAGTGAGAGATCATGGCAGGCGGACGCACTCCGCGGCTTGCTTTCGAATTCCTTATTGTCCGCCACCCGCCGTAGTCGACGTGCCGGTGGGTTTCACCGGACGCTGGTAATTCGGGTACGCGGGACGCTTGGGCGTTGGCGGCGGATTCTTTTCCAACAGCTGTAGCGCCACGGCGACGGCGCGCTCAAGCTGCGGATCGTGACCTTCGGCCACGAGTTTGGGATCCTGCTCCACTTCCACGTCGGGCGCGACGCCGTGGTTCTCCACGTCCCAGTTGCCCTCGGGGCTGAAGAAGCCGAAATTAGGCGCGGTGACATTGCCGCCATCCATGAGCGCGGGATACTGCGAAATGCCGATCAGACCGCCCCAGGTGCGCTTGCCGATCAGCGGACCGATCTTGGTGTAGCGGAACATCCACGGCATGGCGTCGCCGCCCGAACCCGCCATTTCATTGATGATCATCACCTTGGGACCGATGATGCTGGCGGCTGGCGTGCGATAGACCGCGCCATAGCGCGGGCTCCAGTAGCCCATCAGGTGGCGCTGCATTGCCTCGATGATGTAGTCGGCAACCTGGCCGCCGGAGTTGAAACGCTCGTCGATCACGGCGCCCTGCTTATCGCTCTGCGCGTAGTAGTAACGATTAAAGTTGGTGAGTCCGCCCTGCGCGGTGTCGGGCAGGTAGACGTAGGCGAGCTTGCCGCTAGAGAGCTGATCCACCTTGCGGCGATTGGACGCGATCCACTCCTGATGGCGAAGCTGCTGCTCGCTGGGGATGGGCACCACGACGACCTCGCGCGCGTTGGCGCCAGCGGCGTCGGTGGCCACCTTAATGACGATCGACTTGCCGGCGGTGTTCTCCAGCAGGCGCGAGACATCGTCCTTGTCCGCGAGGTCCTGCCCATTGACGGCGAGCAGGTAGTCGCCCTCATTGATGTTGAGCCCGGGCTGCGCGAGCGGCGATTGCATTTGCGGATTCCAGCTTTCGCCGATGTAGATCTTCTTGAAGCGATAGTGCCCGTTGGCGATTTCGTAATCGGCGCCCAGCAGTCCGCCGGGCACGGCCTTGGCGAGCGGGATGTTGCCGCCGCCTCCTCGCAGGTGGCCGCTGGTCATTTCGCTCAACATATCTTTGAAGATGTAGTTGAGGTCGGCGCGCGAGGAAAGCGAATCGAGGTACTTCTCGTATTCCTTTTCGGAATCGGCGGTGTTGACGCCGTGCAGATTGGGGTCGTAGAAATAGCTGCGCTGTATGCGCCAGACCTCGTGGTACATCTGCTTCCATTCGGCGATCGGGTCCACGTTGACTTCGATGTTGGCGAGGCGAAGCGCGCCCTCGCCGGGCTTCACGGGAGTGGCGGATGGCACGATCACGTAGGTGGGGGGAGCGGCCGGCGCCGCGCCGCCGCGCCCACCAGCAGCCCCTGCCGCAGCCATGCGGAGTAGCATCTTGTCGCCGTTGGCGGAAAGGTCGAAGGACGAGATGCCGTCCGTCAGTTTCTCGGTCTTGCGAGTCTTCAGGTCGAAGCGCGAGAGCGTGGCCCCGCCGCCTCCGCCGCCGCGTCCACCGCCGCCGGTGGCGCCGGGTTCCATGATGAAGAGAATGCCGGGACGTCCGGCATCAATCCCGATGTAAGCACGCGCGGGGAATGGCAGGGCGACGATGCGCTGCTGCAGTTTGTCGAAATCGATGCGCACAGGCTTGGGAGGCGTCTCGGGCGCAGGCGCGGGCACCGCTGCCCCGGCAACTCCGGCGGCGCCACCACGACCGCCGCGTCCCGCATCGGCCGCGGGCTTCGGCGCGTTCTCTTCATCGCTTTCAGGGGCCAGCGGCGAAGGGATGTTGTTGGGCAGGACGGCGAGGTAAATGCTGCTGGTAACGTCGTGCTCGTCGCTGCTCATATCAAGCCCGCTGGTGGTGGGCGCGTAATTCGTACTCGCCATGAAATACAGGTATTGCCCGTCGCGGTCGAACACCGGATTACGGGCGTCGCTCAGGCCGTCGGTCATCTGCACGCTCTTGGCGGTCTCCACGTTGTAGATCATGATGGCGCGCAGGCGATTGGGCAGAAAGCGCTCGAAGGCCAGCCACTTGGAATCGCCGGACCAACTGAAATTGCGGTTCAGCGTGTAGATGAGGTCGGTATCGACCTTGGTGGTCTTCGCGGCTGCGACGTCCACCATCCACAGATTGTTCATGTTGTCGGTGAAAGCGATGGACTTGTTGTCGGGCGACCACCGGGTGTCGAAGTAGAAGGCCGATTTGCCTTGCAGCGCGATTTTCCTGGTTTCCCCGACGCCGTTCTGCGGCTTGATGTGGAGCGCGTATTCGCCCGACTCATCGGAGAAGTAC
>JBDTPR010000558.1:0-4832 GCA_039932635.1 Candidatus Solibacter sp. | reverse complement strand
TTCCCTTGCCATGAACGCACAGACCGGGCAACCGGGCCAAACCGGGCAGAGCGGCACCTCCCCGAATCGCGGAACTTCCGCTCAGCCCGATAAAGCCCGCCAATCTGGAGACGCTGGCCAAATGAACAAGAAGTCGGGAGACCAGGGCGCGAACCGCATGGGTAGCGCGGACAACGCCTGGGTTATGAAAGTGGCGCAGGGCAGCATGTTGGAAGTGGAACTCGGAAAGCTGGCCTCCACTCAAGCCTCCAGCGACGCGGTCAAGCAATTCGGTCAACGTATGGTGACCGACCATAGCAGGGCCAACGACGAACTCTCGGAAATCGCGACCCGCAAAGGTATCACACTTCCCACCAGCCTCGACGCCAAACATCAAGCCATGAAGGACAAGTTTTCCAAGATGAACGGCGCAGCCTTCGATAAGGCCTATATGGAAGACATGGTCAAGGACCATCGCACCGATGTGGCCGAATTCAGGAAGGAATCCACCAGCGGTCGGGATGCCGATATCAAGGCGTTCGCCGCCAAAACGCTGCCTAATTTGGAGGAGCATCTGAGCATGGCTGAACAGACCGCCTCATCCGCTAAGTCCGGATCCAAACAATAGCCGCCAGCCGTGAGGGGCACGCTTCGAGCCACAGGAAGCGTGCCCCCCGGCAGTCTATCCCAGCGCCTCGTGAAGTTTTTTATTGACCACTTCACGCGCTCTGCCCCAGCCTTTCGGCTTCTCGCCATCCGCCTTCAAAACGCCTCCCTCCATGATATGTTTGAATGTCTGAAGATCGGCTTGAATCTCCTGCTGTGGGTCCCGTCCGAGCATTCGCGCTACATAGGCGCCCACCATTCCCGCGGGCGGATTGTACTGCAATTCCACCTTGATCTCTGTTCCCCCGCCGGGCGCATCCTGGAAATGCACCGAACCTGCGCAATCGACGGTGCTGCCCGGGAGCGACTTCCAGCCGATCAACTCATTAGGGAGCTCGTTGATGATCTCCGCGTCCCACTCGATATTCCGGTTAGCCGGCCCCTTGGCTATCCAATGGGACCGTGAGCCATCGGTAACGCTCACCGATACCAGGTGGCGCATCACGCGCGGCAGGTTCTCGAGTTTGCTCCAGAATTGGTACAACTGGGCCCGGTCCTGCTGTATGACCACGGAGGCGTCGGCGCGCACGCCGAGCTGGTAGGGAATGGGCGCCTCGGATTTCGAGGTACGTACGCCCAACGCCCGGTACAATTGGCACCGGCCGGTCAGCCCGCGCCCGATTAGCGCCGCGCCTGCGAGCATGCGTACGGCGCCTTCCTTCGATTTGCCGTGCCGGACTCCGCTGGCGGCCAGCAGGCCGCCGCCGATCACGGACGCCCAACGCTCCGCCGTGTTCACATTACTGAATTTGGTGTTTGTCGGTATCTTCATAATGTCTCCTTTTTGAAATATTCCTATACGGTCGCCATGGCCATCTGACGCCTGACCCTCGCCGCTCGCTTACTTTCCGATGCTGACCGAGCCGACCGCCTGGCACGCATCAGCCGGAGCCGTACCGCCGCTTCTGTCGCGCCTACCCGACGCGCCATCTCACTCGTCGTGAATCCGTACAACTGGAACAGGAGCAGTAGCCGGTCGGAGGGACAGCAGGAATCCAGTAGGCTGGCCAGTTCTAGCGACGCCGGGCCAGGATCGGGCTTTACCGCGCGATCCACTAGCGGCTCCTTGCGGCTATCGATGTGTGTATTGCGACGGTATAGATTGAGGGCGATGGTATTGATCCACGTCCTGACAACATCTTCATCTCGCAGTTGGTCTATTCTTTCCCAGCCCCGCGTCCAGGCCGCCTGCGCGGTCTCTTCCGCGCAATCCCGCGGAACCCCTTTAGAAACCAGGAACCTCACGGTAGGATGGAAGCCCCGCTCGTATGCCCTCCCATAGTCGCTTCGTGTCATGCCGTTTACCGCTGCAATTCCGTGGCCAGCGGCGGTCCGCACCTACGCGTAAAGCTGTTGAAACAACCATAATTCCAGGGGATCTAATACGTGGAGACGAATCCCCATGACCCAAGAAACATTAAACAAAACGCTCGTCGCACTGTTGCGAGATCTCTATGACGCAGAGAAGCAACTGGTCAAAGCGCTGCCCAAGATGGCCAAGGCAGCGGACAACGAAGACCTGGTCGAAGCCATCCGCAGTCATCTCACCGAAACCGAAACCCATGTCACCCGTCTGGAAGAGGTATTCGGAATCATCGGCGCGCCGGCCAAGGGCAAACCCTGCAAAGGTATGAAAGGCCTTCTTGAGGAAGGCAATGAAGCCATGCAGGAAGAGGACAAGGGCGAGATGCGGGACCTCGCCATGATTGCAGGAGCCCAGAAGGTGGAACACTACGAAATCTCCGCCTACGGCACCCTGCGCACACTGGCGGAACAGTTGGACCTCGGCGACGCCGTCGAACTTCTCCAGCAAACCGAAGACGAGGAGAAAGCGGCCGATTCCAAACTCACTGAAATCGCCGTCATGATCTACGAATCGGCAATGAGCGCGGAGGACGACGAAGACGAAGAGGGAGCGGAGGAAGAAGAAGAGCAACCCGCCCGGACTACTGCCGGCAAGTCCAAAGTCGAAGGGGGCAAAACGCGGACTGCCCGCTAAGAGTACTCCATATTCGCACGGAGCAGGAACCCCATCCCTGCCGCTGGAAGGTAGCCGGGATGGGGTCCCTGAAAGTGTGAGCCGTCTCCCTCCGCCAGGTTCTCCATCACCATCGTTTGTGCGGGAAATGTACGATTCCCCAACTTCCCGGAATCCAGGTTCTGCCTGAATCACGCTTCGTCACCAGAATGTGTGTTTTCCTAACTAGAGAAAGTTGTTCCCACGACAGGATCCCTCATTTCATGGATACGTCCCTGCCCCGCCCTGAATATCCTCGTCCCCAATTTGTCCGGACCGATTGGCTGAACTTGAACGGCGCCTGGAAACTGCATATCGACGATGAGAACATCGGTCTCGAGCAACGCTGGTTCTCGCGCGACGATTTCCCCGCGGAAATCGTAGTGCCGTTTTCCCTGGAGTCTCCCATGAGCGGCATCGGAGACCGCTCCTTCCACCCCTGCGTCTGGTATCGGCGCGCCTTCGACGTGCCCGCGGAATGGGCCGGAAGGCGCGTGCTGCTGCACTTTGGCGCAGTCGATTACCGCGCCACCGTTTGGGTGAACGGCATCGTCGTGGCCATGCACGAAGGCGGTCACACGCCCTTCTCCTGCGACATCGCCGGCGCGCTCAACGCCACCGGCAATTTCGTGACCGTACGCGCCGAAGATCCACCCACCGATCGCTACATCCCGCGCGGCAAGCAGCATTGGGAAGCCACGCCGGCCAGTATCTTCTACGCGCGCACCACCGGCATCTGGCAGACCGTGTGGCTGGAACCGGTCCCCGCCAGCTATCTCGAAAGTGTTCGCATTACTTCAAACATCAATGGCACAGTGTCCTTCTCCGTGAAACTCAGCCAGCCGGAGCCCTCGCAATTTGTCACCATTGCGATTCACGAAAACGGCCGCACCCTGGCATCGGCAATGAGCCTCGCCGATGGCCCGCGCGCCGTGGCCTCCGCCAGCCTGGCCGATCCCAAGCTATGGTCGCCCGAGTATCCCAACCTGTACGGCGTCCGCCTTGAGTTGCACAGTTCCGCGGGCCTGCTCGATCAGGTCGATACCTACTTCGGTATTCGCTCGGTGGCCGCGCAGGACGGCAAAGTGCTGCTCAACGGCAATCCCATCTTCCTGAAGACCGTGCTCGATCAGGGCTACTGGCCGCAATCCAACCTCACGCCGCCCTCCGACGAGGCCATTCAGGAGGACATACGCATCGTCAAGGATCTCGGCTTCAACGGCGTCCGCAAGCATCAGAAGGTCGAGGATCCGCGCTTCCTGTATTGGGCCGATCGGCTGGGCCTGTTGGTGGCGGCAGAAATGGCCAACGCCTACCTCTTCAACGAGGATGCCGTGGCGCGCATCACACGCGAATGGATCGAGGTCCTGGCGCGCGATTACAACCACCCCTCCATCGTCATCTGGACGCCCATAAATGAAAGCTGGGGAGTGCCGAATCTCACCGACCGCAAGCAGCAGGCCCACCTCAAGGCGCTCTACCACCTCACCAAATCACTGGATGACACCCGGCTCGTAATCGATAACGACGGCTGGGAACACACCGAGGTCACAGACCTGTTCGCCATCCATGATTACACCCGCACCGGGGCCGAGTTCCTGCGCCGCTACCAATCCGCCCAGGGCCCGCCCCTGCCGCTATACGGCAAGCTCTACCTGGCCAACGGGCAGCGCTACAACGGGTCTCCGATTCTCTTATGGGAGTTCGGTGGGGTCGGCTATATTCTGCCTGAGGACGCAGCCAATGTGCCCGCAAATTCCTGGGGCTATTCGGGCATGGAAGTGGACGCTGGCGCCGCTCTCGAACGAATGAAGGGACTCTACGAGGCCATCGCCTATTTACCTCAGATTGCCGGCATCTGTTACACCCAGCTGTACGATGTCGAGCAGGAGGTAAATGGGCTGATGACTTACGACCGGCGCATGAAGTTCGATCACGCCGCCATCCGGGAGATTAACTCCCTGTTGGTGTAAGTACCTTCGCTCCGCGCGCGCGTTCCGGCTGGTGCCGAAGCAGTTCCGCCCGCGATGCTCCAACCAGTTTCGCGCACAGGGTCAGCGCCTGCGCCACCACCTGATCCATGTTGTAGTACTTGTAAGTCGCCAGGCGGCCCGTGAAATGCACGCCGGGGGTCGCATTTGCCAGTGCTTCATACTGCTTGTACAACGCT
>JBDTPR010000557.1:0-4854 GCA_039932635.1 Candidatus Solibacter sp. | reverse complement strand
GTCAACCCGGTGTTCTGGAAACTGACCGGGTGGATCGACGAGCGGGTCAACCACTGGGCACAGGCAAACGGAGTCGTGGCGATTGCCTGGCAAGGCCGGTGGGAGGGACCTCCCGGTGTTCACGCTGGGAGCGGCGCTTTCTCCGGCGCACAGGCGGGACATACCGATCTGGGCCGTATGCGGCAAGTCGCCGCGATACTGGCAGATGCGGGCCACACAGGCTTTTTCGAAATTCTTACCGACTTCGCTTCTCCTGCAAGATGAGGTAACTTTATGACCCTGGCATTAAACGCCGTGCCGAGTATGTGCATTCAGTGCGAGAGCGGAGGCTTGCCGCTTACTTTGGTAATCTACAACTTGTGTCAAAAGGGGGGACTTGATGATGATTCGAATGCTTGGAGCAATCGCCATTAGCTGTTTCTATGTGTCCGCGCAGCCACAGCCATCGAATGAGCTGACGATTTTCTATACCGGCAAGCTGTTAGGATATGCGCGCACGCCGGATATTCAGCGTGTGGACCAATGGGGCTGGCTGGTAAAGGGCGAGGCCAAGCAAGCATCCCCAGAGGTGGCGAAGCTATGCGCTGACCCCGCCGCCGATTGCCAGAGGCTCTACGTGAACGCACCTGGTTCCGTGACGAGCCCGGTTGCTGCAGCGTTGACGGACCAAATTAACGACCAGCGCAAGGCTCTGAAAGAGCGGCCCAACCTCCTGCTGGGGATGGGCGATAGCTTCGCCATGGATTACTTTTCCCGAGTGGTCGTGGCGAAGATGTATGAGGGCCACGAAGAATACATCGGAAAGGACGAACTCTTCTTCTATCAGGACCACAGGTCAGCAGACAAAGGCGACCGCTGGGTCGATTTAAGAACTCTAAGGGCAGGCCCGTCTTTCAAAGTCATCCAGGAGGAGGAGTACTCCGCCAGGACGGAGGTCCCTGGAGACAACGTCGCCCAATTCTTCATCGACACGAATTACGATGCGCTGGTCCCTGGAAAGCACGATTTCTATTACGGTCCCGAGCGCTTACGGCAACTGGCCCGCCTGATGGCCGAGAAAAGCCGCACTCAGATGTTGGCGGCAAATCTGATTATTCAGACGAAGCCGGCTGTGAGTCCGGTGCAAGTGAACGAACAGCTCCGCGCGAAGAAGCGCAATTTCGAAACCGCAGTCGGCGAGATGAAGTGGTCCATGCCGAAGACGGTGCTGCCGTGGCTTCGAACGTTTACCTTGAAGAACTATAAAGATGGGAGCGGGAACGACCTCGTCGACATCAATGCGCCGGCGCAGTTGTGCGAGACGAATGATCGCGATCAAAAGCCCGACCCGTGCTGGTCGCTGCCCCGGAGGAAGCCGCAGGAGGGCGCCGCCGAATCGAAAACCGAATTGCTGTACGAGTTTGGCAAGGATCGGAAGAAAGAGCCGATCCCCTCCGAGCGCACCTACCTGCTGTGTGTGAAATTGCGGTCGCCCAAAAAGCCGGACGAAAAGCCCGATCTTTGCCAGGCGGTCGATGTGAGCACGCCTTTCTTTCAGTATCCGGATGTGGTGGCAAGTAAGAACATTCCATCGAGCAAGGGCACGTCCGTGACGGCTCTCTATTCCGGGAATAAGTTAGTGAAGAGAGACTACATCCCCAGCAACATCAAAGTCGACAGGTGGGTGGTCAAGAACAACACGGTCGTCATGGGTGTTGTGGAGCCGGGCATCGAAGTGTTAGTGGGTTCTTTAAATACGGTCTATGCCAACAAAGACCCGGCGAACGAAACATTCGTAACGGCGATGGACCCTGGCGAAGCGTTGAAGCAACTGTTGGAATTCTGCGAGGCGGACGGTGCCTGTTCCGACAGCGTGCCGATGGTGCTCATGGCGCAGATGCCGCGCGATGAGGCGGCCATTCTCAACGACCGCATGGATCGGAGATTTAAGATCGTGCTGGCACAGGCCGATAACCGCTTTCCGACGGCTGCAGAAAAGGTTGAGTACGATCCGGGGCACCGTCCGATCGTCCTGGTTCCGCACGAAGTGATGGACAACGACAAGGAGGGACAATTCAAGAGGGCGCAACTCAATAGCGCCTGGCTGACCGGCCTGCAGACACCAACTCCAAAAGCACCAAACATCGCGGTCACAACCGTCGCTACGAAACGTGTCGACATCCGGGAGACCGGCCTAAGTAAGGAGGACTGCCTGTGCGGGCCGGTGATTTCGGCATGGACGCTTGCCACGCGTGAGCCGGCCTCGAACGATGGGGACGACGCATCCCGGTTCCGCACGGTGGTGCTGCATGCGATTCGCGACACGCTGAAATCCGATGTGGCGCTGATCCAGGACCGCGATTTCTACGACCTCGCGGCAAGGATGACCCTTTGCCAGAAGACACCGATCGAAACGCCGCGCGCCAGGATACAGGCTTACATCGAACAAATCCTCTGGAAGGGAGACTTTGCAATCTCCCGCACGATCACCGGAGCGGCTTTGAAGGCTGTCCTCAAGGAATCGGAGCGTTTAAAAAGCATAGAAGAGAATTCATACCGTCCCGAGAAAGAGACGCATCGCTGGCTGGTTCATCTGGGACTGTGGAAGGACCCTGAAGCGGGCACATGGTACGTCAACGGCGGAGCAATCGACGACAAGGCGACCTACTCGGTGGCCATCACCGACTTTCTCGGCTCGGGCGACACGGGTTATCCCGACCTCAAAGAACCGGCCGTCCCTCCGGGGACCCGCCCGCGCGATATGGGGACTCTATTACGGATCTCCGAAGCAGTTCTCGACAAGCTCTCGCCGCCGGTCAAGGACAAACTCTCCCGTCAACCCGCGGCGCCCGCTGTTAATGCTTACACCTATCTCGACCAGTCGGATCATACACCGTTTCCGCCGCCGGGAAAGGCGGGCTTCCTGAATCAAACGGTCGCCATTTTCCTGGGACTGTTCACGATGCATCCCAAGCTCGACTCGTCTGCGGTCCGGCTTGGCCAGTCGCGTCCTTACTGGAGGCTGATGGTGGACAAGGGCGAGGCCGGGTACAACGATTACCGGCACAATATGACGACCCAGGATCAGCTCAACGCGCAATTTGCGGGCACTACGCAAAGCGGCGTTTTGGCCAGGAAGACCACCGCCTGGCCGATTGCCTTCCAATTCGAGGCGCGGCGGGAGTTATCCGGCTATCATTTCTTCAGCCGTACCGAGCTCGACTTCAAATCCACGAGGATTCAACAGGATGGCGCCGCGGGGCGCTTCCTGACCACCTATCCCACCAACAAGATCACGATCGAGACCGGATATCGCACCACCTTTGGGGGCACCATGCGGTCCCGCCCCTGGAGCGGATTGCTGCTTTCGGCCTACGGCGAAAGCAATCCTCGAAAGCCTGTAGCGGACGGATATAAGGCAACGGTGACGGGTTGTACCCCCACTGTAAAGGTGCCGGATGACGGGTCGGCGCCCGTGACTACGCCGTGTCCCTCCACGATTTCCTATGCTCCTCAACTACCCAGGACCCACCGTTTGCTCGCCAAGACCGGCTTCCGGCGGGAGAACGAACAGAATTGGCTGGAGGCCGGCTTCTTCGGCGGCGTGGTGTTCCGGCCTACCGACTTCTCCCTTCTACAAGGCGATACCCTGATTTCCGGCTTAAATGGGGCGGGAGCATGCCGCATCGCGGACTTGGTGGACAAGGACAAACCAACGAAGTTGTCCGATTGTCTGGAGAAGCGATTTGCGGTAACTGTGCCGACACCCGGGGACGCCGATACGATCAGCCCGACTTTGGGCATGCGCGTGAAGTCGGGATCCAAGCCGGAAAGCGGCGTTTTCCTGAACTTCAACTTCCGGGTGGCGGCCCCAAAAAACTGGGTGGTAAAGGATTTCTATCTCGAACAGCGCGGGTCGTGGTTCTTCAATCATTCGGGCGATTCGGTCCTCGACGCACGAATGATCGAAACGATCTCCTTCGGTCCGACCCTGACCGTGATTCCGAGCCTGCCCGGACTGAGCCTCAAACCCACATACACTATCTTTTTCTACCGGAACAAGGTTGTCCACAATCTGCTGGAAGGCCGGACTATGGACATCAAGCTCGACTACCGGTTCGACTGGAAGACGGGGGCCTCCTGGAGGCAGGTCCTGCGATATGGCCGACCGAAGTAATAGCGGACCTTGAAATGAGATTATGTCTTCAGCGGATCGTACAACTGGAAACCGAGCATAAGCGTCCGACGAAACTCTCCGAACGCGTTCCCGAACTAATATCGAACTTTCTGCCCGTATCGGTTATCGGCCAACGCTGAGCGCGACGTCCAGCTTACCAGGCTGGGTGTCGTTCGCTCACGATCTCGAAGAATCTGCAACTTACGGCTCGGCCGATTGCCGATTACTCCAAGCCGAGGAATGCTCCCGCGCTGATTCCATTCCGACAAGCGCCAGCGGTAACGCCTGGGGCCTTGCCCTGATTGCCAGCCTGGAATTGGATTGCAGTTCCTCGGTGGCCACGTGCTTGTTCAATAAGTTAGAGTTCGCTTGAAGTGAGCGCTACTCTCTTTACTTTGTTTCTTTTGGACTGGTTTGTTGGGGATTGTTATTGAAAAGATTGGAGCGGGAGACCGGATTCGAACTGGCGACGTCCAGCTTGGGAATCTGGCACATCACTGTGTCTACAACACTTACGCGTCTCTGACGCGCTTTTTCGACTCACGCAAGTCTCGCCATATCAGTCACTCCCTGGTTTAGCCCTCCTAATCGAGGTAGGATCGCGGTACATCGTTTTCCCTCTCATACCTTGTCTTGTGTTGCACCCCCATGGCCACAAATAGCAATGGCCCGCGTGCTAGCGCGAGCCATCGACCCAT
>JBDTPR010000556.1:0-4857 GCA_039932635.1 Candidatus Solibacter sp. | reverse complement strand
CGGACCTCGCCGTCGGCGATGGCCACTGCGTCCACCAGCGCGGCTTCGTTGGTTGGGTATCCGAACCACTTGACCGAGAGCGTGGTGAAGGTCCCGTCGTTAACCATGGCGCTGATTTCCTCGCGCAGGCGGTCGGCGGTGGCGACCGCTCCCCGATCGGCGGGCATAGCGGCGACTCCGGCAGTCAGACGCGCTCCGGGAATGGGCGACATTTGCAGTGTGCAGTCCGGCGGTTTGCGGAACAGCGAGGCGTGCATCGCGCTTTCTCCGACGATACCCACGGGTATCCGGTCGCTGCAAATCCGCTCGATCAAGGCCGGAACGGATGGCGAGACCTCCAATTGGACCCGGCTCAAATACTGGTTCGCCACGGCGCGCGACAGGTCTTCGGTAATCGCCACCCTGCCGGAGATTTCGGCCGCGATCAACTGCTTGGCGCGAGGCTTAGAGACCAGCCAGTAGTGGATCACGGCATAGGGTTTGCTGAAGTGCAACAGGCGCCGCTTCGGCAACTGGTTGACCAGCGGCCAAATGTCCACCAGACCGCGTCGAAACGCCGCGTCCGGTCCCTCTGGCACCAGCACCCACCTCAATTTCACGTGAGAGCGGTCAGCAGCTCCCTGTAATAAATCGATGCTTGAGCCGTACGGGTTTCCAGCCGCGTCCACATATTGCCGCGGAGGCGCTTGCTGGAACCCGATCCGGTAGGTACGGGTATCGGGGGCGGCGTGCCAGACGGCACACGACGCGGTTAGCCCGGCAAGCACTACGGCGACGGCGGTGCGTGGCAACGAAAGCAAACGACCCTCCAGTCCGTCATATCGGACAGGAATAGGGAATCTGGAACGGGCTTGAGTAAAAGGCGATCGCCAGGCAATGATTCAGGACACGCGGCTCGAACTAGGAGCGGGGCGACATCACGAGGCCGGCGGCGCCGATGATTCCGGACTTATCGGCGACCTGCTGCTCCACAATGGGCACGTCGCGCCCCAGCAAGCCGCGCGACCGCGTCCACACCTCGTCCTGGAGCGGCACCAGCAGATCCACGCCCGCATCCGCCACGTGGCCGCCGAGGATTACGATCTCCGGGTCAAAGATGTGCAACAGTCCCGCCAGCGCCGCGCCCAATTTATAAATGGCACGCGACACAATCGCCACCGCCAGCGTATCTCCCTCGCGCGCCGCCTGAAACACCGTACGGCACGACGCCAACTGAGGCTGATCGCGGAACAATTGCGTGAGCACTGAATCGCACCCGCGGTGCACCGCCGCCCACGCGTCCGCCTCGATGGCGCGCGCGGAGAAGACCGTCTCCAGACAGCCGCGATTGCCGCAGGCGCAAAAGCTGCCATGCGGATTTATGGTGAGGTGTCCGATATTTCCAGCCACTCCGGAGTGGCCGCGCAGCAGGCGACCGTTGATCATTACCGCGCCTCCCACCCCGTTGCCGAGCGTCAGCATCAGCACGTTGTCCAGGTCCTTTGCCGCACCCCACACGACTTCGCCGGCCAGCGCCACGCGGGCGTCGTTGTCCGCGAAGACCGGCACTTCCAGCGGCAGCCCGACCAGGTCCACAATGCGCAGGCCCTCGAGAAAGTGCAGGTGTCCGCGCAGGCTCATGATTTCCGTGGTGTCGGGATTGATGGCGCCCTTGCAGCCCACGCCCACACCGTCCGGCGGCCCGGTGCTTTCGATCAGCCAACGTATGGCGTCGTGCAATGCGGGCAGGAACGCGTCCAGGTCCGCCGGAGTTGGGATGGCGCGGGAGGCCAGGATTGCGCCCTCCTCATTCACCATACCCGCGCGGATTTGATTTCCGCCGATGTCGATACCTAATACAACCAACCGTTACCTCCCGGAATTTCGCTTCGCAAGCCTGGCGCGCACACAACCGCCCTTCAAATGATCGCATTGGGACGTGGCATTTTGCCGCTGGCGCGTGAACTCACCGCATCATTCTACTTGCGGCGTGCATTGCGCGTCTGGCGCCTCAAGTGCGAAACTGGCCTTTCATGCTCTACAAAATGCTGCTGCCGCTCCTCGTCTGCGCGTCGCTCGCTTTTTCGCAGAGCACCAATCCGCCTGCCAAGGAAACGCTACACTACAACATCGAGTGGCGCTTATTCAGCGCGGGTAAGGCTCGTATCGAAATTAACAGCACTCCGCAGCCGCGGCCCGGTTTTCAAACCAATCTGCACCTGGAATCCACCGGCATCGTTTCGAAGCTCTTCAAAGTCGAAGACGATTACTCCGCCAACATGAATGCCAACTACTGCGCGCAGAGCCTGCAAATGACGACGCACGAGGGCACGCGGCTGCGCGACACCAAAATCACCTTCGACGGCGAGGCGAAGAAGGCCACCTATCTGGAGCGCGACCGCGCCAAAAACAACGCCGTGGTGCTCTCGCAAGAGACCGAGATTCCGGCCTGCGTACACGATGTCATCGGCGGCCTTTTCTTCGTACGCACGCTGAATCTCGAGCCGGGCCAGAGCACGCAGATCCCGGTCAGCGACGGCAAGAAGAGCGTCATGGTGAAGGTGGAAGCGCAGGCCCGCGAAGACGTCAAGACCCCCGAGGGCACGTTCAAAACCATCCGCTACGAGGTCTACCTTTTCAACGGCGTGCTGTACAAACGCTCGGCGCACGTCAACGTGTGGGTGAGCGACGACCGCCGCAAGCTGCCGGTGCAGATCCGCGTGCGCATGACGATCACCATCGGGACGATCAACCTGCTCCTGGAAAAGCACGAGTGATCCGCCGCATACTCTTCTTCCTGGCCGCCTGCCACTGCGCCGCCGCCGTGGAACTGCACATTCAGTTCGGGGCGCTGGAGCGCATGCTCACGGAGCAGGTCTTCAGCCAGGAAGGCCGCCGCTATTTGCACGGCAGCAAGACCGACAAGTGCAATTTCGCCTATCTGGAGAAGCCGCAGGTGCGCGGCCAGGGCAGCCTCATTCAGATCAAGGCGCACTTCACCGGGCGCAGCGCGCTCAATTTCGCCGGCCAGTGCGTGGGACTCGGCGATGCTTTTGACCTGGCGATCACCGCACTACCGGTCTACAAGAACGGCGCTCTCGGCCTGCAGGAAGTAAAGGTGACCAGCGCCGGCAAGACCGGCTACTACATACGCAAGGTCTGCGAAGCCATGCAGGCCAGCCTCGCCAGGGATTTCAACTATCCCCTGCAATCCGAATCGCAGAAAATGCTCGAAGCCAATGCGCAGCCCGGGTACAAGCGCGAAGTCCGCAAGTTCACGGTTCCCGACGTCCGCGTCAGTTCCGATTCCCTGGTGCTGCAGGTGGATTTCGAACTTACCGTGAAGTAGATCGCTCCTGCGTCTTCACCCACTCCTCGTACATCGCGCGCACGCCCGCCGTATTCACATCGCCGGGATGAATCACCACGCGATAGCGGAAGCGTAGCGGTTGACCGACGCGCATGGTGAGCCCCGCGTCGCGCCCCGGATCGCGCTCGAAATCGTGCAGCCCGAAGATGTTCGCTGCCAGCAGTCCGGCGCCACGCACGTGCCAGTACGTCGGATAACGCGGGTTCCCCGGATGATCGAACACCGCGATTCCCAACTGCGTCCCGTCGATCTTCCCGGAATAGTCCAGCCACTCCGATTTCTTGCCCCACACATTCTTCTCGCTGATCTTGTTCTGCGCGTTGACGATCTTGCCGGTGCGCTTGGGCTCAGCGATGTCCTTGGGCTGATCCTCCTCCAACTGTGAGGCCAGCCGCATGGCGAACGTGCCTTCCTTGGTGTCGCCGAACTTCACTTCCACCTGGGGCGATAGGGTGATGTCGAAATCGATGATGCGCAACTGCGGGTCGGGATAGAACGTCATCTTGCGGTTCTCGACCAGCAGCGTCTCCCCGCTCGGAATTTTCCAGGCATGCGTGGTGGACACCGTTCCCAGTTTCTTGTTCATGACGGGCTTGTCCACGTTCAAGAGCACGATGGTTCCCTTCCCCTGGTTGGCGCCCTTCTGGTCCGGCTCGTTGCCCCAGAAATCGTAGCCGTTGACGTCGCCGTGGGCGAACCACAGGCCGCGGTGATGCGGATGATCGTGGGCCTCACCGGGAATGTCCGTCACCATGGGGAAGCCGCGGGTCACAATCTTGCCGTCCGCGGCGCGCAGCGGATGCAGGTAGGGCTTTTGGGTCTCGGCCCCGATGTAGAAATCGGTGAACGGCTTGCCATCGATCTCGATGGAGATCTTGTCCTTGCCCTGCTGCGTGATCTTGACCTGCGCGCATAGCGGCAGCGCGGCCGCGAATGCCAGTGCGATAAATAGCTTCATGCCTGTACTCCCGCGCTCACAATGGAGCGGATTTCACTGACGGTGTGGTCTACTTCAGCGTCCGTGGTGTAGAAATGCGGCGCCACGCGAATCCCCGCCTGTGGCCGGTAGTCTACCAGAATCTGCCGTCGCGCCAGTTCGCGGGTGACCTCCTGGCCGCCCGGCACATCGATCACGACGACGCCGCCGCGTTGCTCCGGATTGCGGCAGGTGTTCACCTTCAACCCCGCTTCGTCCGCCAGTTCGATCAGGCGCGCGGTCTGCCGCAGCGATTTCTGGCGGATCGCGGCCACGCCAATCTCGCCGACAATCTCGTACCCAGAGCGCGCCGCGTAAAGCGCCGGAATATTCGGCGTGCCATTCAGGAAGCGAAACGCGGTTTCCGCGTAGCGTATGGCGCCGCCTTCGAAGGCGAAGGGATTTTCGTGCGCGCTCCACCCGGTCAACGACGGCGTCAACTGCTGCCACAGGTCGCGCCGCACGTAGAGGTAGCCCGCGCCAGGTCCGCCGCACAGCCACTTGACGCTACCGCCAGTGGCGAAATCCACCT
>JBDTPR010000555.1:0-4859 GCA_039932635.1 Candidatus Solibacter sp. | reverse complement strand
GCGCGGGAATCAGGCTGCGCTTGCCGGCCGCATGGCTGGGATCGAGCACCACAGGGAGATGCGTCAGCTCGTTGAGCACCGGAATCGCGGAGATGTCGCAGGTATTGCGGGTGGCGGTTTCGAAGGTGCGGATGCCGCGCTCGCAGAGAATCACGTTGGGATTGCCGTGTGCCACGATGTACTCCGCGGACATCAGCAGTTCCTTGATGGTGGAACTCATACCCCGCTTGAGGAGCACCGGCCGGCCGCAACTGCCCAGCGACTTCAGCAGAGCAAAATTCTGCATATTGCGCGCGCCCACCTGCATGCAATCAGCATATTCGGCCACCATCTCGACATCGCGATCGCTCATGATTTCGGTGATGATGCCGAGGCCTGTGGCCTCCTTGGCTTTGCGCAGGAGTTTGAGCCCTTCGAGTTCCATGCCCTGGAAATCGTAGGGCGAGGTGCGCGGCTTGAAGGCTCCGCCGCGGAGGATACGGGCGCCGGCGGCGGCCACGCCTTCGGCCGTCTCCATGATCTGCTTTTCGCTTTCCACCGAGCAGGGTCCGGCCATCATGACGAACTGATCGCCGCCGATTTCACAGCCGTTGATCTTGATGGCGGAGCGGCCTTTGCGGAATTCCTTGGAGACGAATTTGTAGGGGGCCGAAATACGGACGGCTTTCTCTACTCCCGGGGTGGCTTCGAGAGATTCCAGGCAGTGAGTGACATCCCCGACGCCGACCACACCAATGACCACACGCTCTTCCCCATCAATGGAGTGAACCCGGTAACCAAACTCGGCGATCCGTTCGCGGACGTGGTCGATCTCTTCACGAGTGGCATGCGGGCGCATCGAAATAATCATACTCAGAAGTATACACCAGTGCAGCACGGAAAATCAACCTAAGTTGATTAACTGGCGTCACTTGAATACACCACTCCATAGCAGTGTATTTGGGCAACTCTATGGCATGATTACGGTAACCGGCGCGGAGCGGGGGCTCTCATTGCCGGCCTGGTCGAGGGCGGTGACCACGTAGCGGTAGGTCTTGCCGGCTACGGCCTTGCGGTCGGAATAACTCGGGATGGCGGAGACGTCGGCCAGTTTTTCGAAGGCCCCGTCGCCTTCGGCGCGATAGACGCGGTAGCTCGCGAGGTCGTCTTCCAGGTTGCGGTCCCAGTTCAATTCGGCGGAATTGGGGGAACTGGAACCCTGCAGATTCTGGGGTGCGGCGGGCGGGAAGGTATCGCTGGGGATGACGGAGAGATTGGCGGAAAAATCGCTCTCTGCCTCCCTGGCGTTACCCAGTTTGACGATCGATTGAACGATGTACACGTAAGTCTTACCGATTTCGGCGGAGACGTCGGTCCACTCGGATGCGGTGACCTCGGCGACGCGCTCGAAGGGGGTGTCGCCGAACTTGCGGAAGACTCGAAATGCGCCGCCGCGGCCCTGCCAGGTGAGGCGCACGCCCTGCGGCGCGGGAGTGTAGGCGAGGCCAGACGGCGCCTCAGGCGCGGGAACCACAGGCACGATGACGAAATTCGACCAGCCGGATTGCTTCCGTCCGAGAGCCGAACGCACGCCTAAAATGATCTCCTTGCCGCCGAAAGAGGCGGCGGGTAGTTCGTAGCGGGCGGTAGGCCCCTTCAACTCGGGCGCGGGAAATTTCCGGGCGTCCGCCGCCCACTGATTCTCCTCGAAATGGTCCGCCGTGCCGGCGCGCAGATCGAGTTCGAGCGGCGGCGGAATGGGCTGCCCTTCGGTGGTCTTGACGGGCACGGTGAACTGCACGACGATCACGGCGCCGCGCTGAATGGCCGCCAGATCGGTCACGTTGGAGGGGACGTTCGCGAGGGGCGGCAGGGGATCGCCGACGTACCCGCAGGAGGAGAGCACCAGAACCGACAAAAGGGCGAGAATAACCGCCGTGTGGGGCAGGCTGGCAGCCTGCGGCGGGATGGCATCCCGCCTGTCTTTTCCCATTCCACCACGACCCCGCCGTGTCTTCTCTGAGCTTATCTCTGCGTCTCTGCGTCTCCGCGTCTCTGCGTTGAAATCACAAGTTGCGTTTAAACCACAATCTGCATTAAGTGGATTGGCCAAAAGATCAGCGTAGCAGAGTGACGCGTCACTTCTCCGCGTACGCCACGCCGTCCAGCCCCATCTTGTCCGACCCGCTCTTCACGTCGAAGATTCCGGGCTCGGATTGGGAGATGCTCTGGCTGGCGTCTTCCATGATAGTGCGCCAGGTCTGATTGCTGCCGGTGAACGGGTCGATGGGAAGCTTCGTCAGGTAACCCTCGGTGACCAGGTCCTGGAGATTCTGCGGAGCCTTGCCCTTGTCGTAGGAGTAGTTGTCGATCACGGTGCGCAGGGTGTAGAGGTTGTTCTGCAGCACGCTTTCCTTGGCACGGATGATGGTGCGGTTATAGATGGGGATCGCCATGGAAATGATGATCACCATGATGGTAATAACCACCATCAGTTCGACGAAGGTGAAGCCGAGACGGCGCCGGGATTTGAGTGAACGCATGCTCATCGGATTACCTACCACTCGGAGTATGGTTTCCCATCCGCCGCCTTTTCCATGGTCTTGCTGTAAATATCGAAGACGCACTGTCCGCCCCAACTGAGCGACTTAGGGTCGTCCTGATCGCTGCGCATGCCCCATTCGGTCTTGCCGGTGAACGGGTCCGGCGGGATACGGCGCAGGAAGCGCATTTTCTTGCCGTCAGGCCCGGGAAGCTTCACTCCCTCCACCAGTATCTCGAGAGTTTCGGGCCAGTTGTTGGTGCCCAGTTTCTGGGGCCCGAGGTAGCCGAGATCGGCGTAATCCTTGTACTTATCGAGGGCCTGGCGCATCTCGCGCAGGTCGGCGCGCAGTTCGCGCTCGCGCATGATGCGCACTTTGGAGCGCGCCAACGGCACCGCCATGGTGGTGAGCACGAGCATGATTGTGAAAGCCACAATCAACTCGACCAGGGTCAGCCCGCGTTGACTACGGCGATTCCTGAAGCGAAAGCGGCGCATATTACTTAACGTTGATCACGACCGACGGACTGCCCGAGAACACTGTCTGGCCCTGGGCATTGCGCACGGTGAGGTTGGGGACGGTGACCGTGGTGGAGCCCTTGGCCACTGCCTGGAAGATCAGCGTGGTCAGCACGCCCGATCCGGAAACGCCTGGCGAATTGGGCAGGCGGTTAAGGTTCATGGCGGCCGCGCCCGCGTCGTTCTGAATGTTCTTGGTGAAGAGCGGAATCTGGCCGTCGCTGGAGAAGAAATCCCCGCGGCCGGCGTCGTTGAGCTTCACCACCTTGGAGTCGAAGGTCACCTGAATGGGGGCCGAGGTGACGTCCTGGCCGTTCTCGATAATGAGGGCGACGGTCATCATGCCCTGCACCGTAGTCTCCACCTGCGGAGGCAGGAAGCGAACCGAGGCGTTGCCGACGGGTCTGGCCGGAGGCTTCTCGGCATCGGGAGTGGGCGCAGCCGCGGGCGGGCCGCCGGGCGCGGTCATCGGAGGCGCCGTCATGGGCGGCGCGGTGGCGGGCGGCGCGGGTCCGGCCGGGGCGGTAGCGGGCGGCGCGGTATTCACGGGCGCGCCGGGGGAAGGCACAGGAGTGGGCAGCGGGAGCGCAGCGGAGTTGGCCAGCGGCGGATTCGAGAGTCCGGAGTCGCCGCCCTTGGGAGGCTGCGCGCTCATGTTCGGCGTGGGATCGACTTTCTTGGGGATCACCACCACGGGATCTTTGCCGGGCACGCGGCCGTAGCTCAGGTGCACGGACTGCTGATTGCCGACCGCAATACCGCGCAGGTTCTCCGCGGTGTATTCGGGCCGGCGCACGATGTGGGGGATCAGCGCGATCATGAGTTCCTGGCGCTGGCGATCGATGCTCTCACTGGTGAACAGCCGGTTGAGCACCGGGATGCTGGCCAGCCCGGGAATGCCGGTCCGGCTCTTGGTTTCCTGATATTTGGTGAGGCCGCCCAGCAACTGCACCGCGCCTTCGGGCATACGGATGTCATGCGAAATTTTGCGCTGGCCGATGATCGGCTGGTCGATGCCACCCAGGTTGACGTGGCCGGTGACGCTGGAAATATCGAGATCGATGTGCAGCGAAACGTCGCCGTTATCGTGCACGCGCGGCGTCATTTCCACGTTCACGCCGACGTCGATAAAAGTGAACTGCGTGTTGACCAGCGGATTGATACCGACGCCGCCGATGCCGGGCTGAAAGCTGCCCGTGGCGGTAGGCTGGCGGTCGCCGATTTTGAGTGTGGCCTTCACGTTGTCCACGGCGCGCAGTTGCGGCGATTGCAGCACCTTGGTGTTGGCGTCGCTGAGGACGGCCTGGAGGAGGGCGCTCGGAATGGTGGTGGAGAAATCCGCCGTGGACAGGCGGCTCAAGTTGGATAGTGGGATCGTCTTGTTGCCCGTAGTGGTGGTGTTGGTGTCGGTTCCGGTTCCGGTCCCGGTGCCAGTATCGGTTCCAGTGGTAGTAGTGGTGGTGCCTGGCGTCGTGGTCCCGGGACGCGGGGTGAACGTCACCGGCATGTTGAGTCCGGCGGACGCGATGGCGGCGGTCAGTTGGCGCGAGTAAATGGAACTGGCTTCCATCACGATGATGTCCACCACCACTTCGCTTTTGGGCTTGTCCAGATCGTGCAGAATCTTTTCGGCTAGCGCCACCTGGTCGGCGCTGCCCTTGGCGATGATCGCGTTCTGCGCGTTATACGGAAAAAAACGTTGGATGTCCGCCACCGAGCGCACCGCGTTGACGATTTCCTGCAGTTCCTGCGGAGTGCTCACGTTGGAAAGGTAGAAAACCTTGGCGACCTGCTCTTCGTAGTCGCGCCGCTTGTTGGG
>JBDTPR010000554.1:0-4879 GCA_039932635.1 Candidatus Solibacter sp. | reverse complement strand
TCCACCAGCCTGCGCAATCCACTTCCGCGAGTTCCCGGCCGGATCTGCGCCAGTTGCGACGGCGAGAACGTGCCGTTCCAGAAGAAGTGAGCTTCATCCGGATGCAGCAGGCTCCCTTCGAGCCATCGCTTCAGCTTGTATTCCAGACTGATCTTATCGTCCGACACCGGCACGTACCGCTCCAACGCCGCCTTCGCGAACCGCCGTAATCCCGCCGGTACCAGCCTCTGAAATGGCCGCACCAGACGATCCGCTTGATGCGTCAAGTACCCGCCAAACAACTCGTCCGCACCCTCGCCAGACAACGCCACCGTCACGTGCTGACGGCTCATCCGCGACAGGAACCATACCGGCAGCGCCCCGGCATCCGCGCTCGGTTCATCGGAATAATAGGCGAATTCCTCGATTGCGCTGCGTAGTTCCACATCGGGATTCAAGTCGAATTCGTAGTGATCCGTGCCATACTTCGCCGCGATCTCTCGGAAATAAGGACTCTCGTCGAAACTCCGCCCCTGGAACGAAACCGAGAACGTCTTCAGCCGCCCCGACGTCTGTTCTGCCGCATAATGTAGAATCGCCGACGAATCCAGCCCTCCCGACGCCCACACTCCCAGCGGCACATCCGAAATCAGGTGCTCTCTCACCGAATCGCGCAGTAACCCATCCAATTCGGCCTCGGCATCCGAATCTGATACCTTGCGCGGAGAACTTTGCGGCAGCTTCCACCACGCCTCGCTTCGCACCGAGCCGCTTCGCCACTCCAGCAAATGCCCCGGCGCGACCTTGTGGATCCCCCGGATCAACGTCCGCGTCCCCGGCACGTAATTCAACGACAAGTACGTATCCAGCGCTTCCAGATCCAGGTGTCGCGGGACCTCCGGATGCTCGAAAATCGCCTTCAGTTCGGATCCGAAATAGAGGTCCTCTCCGTCGCGGTAGTAATACAGGGGCTTGATCCCCATCCGGTCGCGCGCCAGCACCAGGCGCCTTTTCGATTCCGTCCACAACGCCACCGCAAACATGCCCCGCATCCGTGAAAAGCACGACGTGTCCCACTGCTCGAAAGCGCGCAGCACCGTCTCCGTGTCGCAATGCGATTGGAAACGATGTCCCAGCCCTTCTAACTCCGCTCTCACTTCCTGGTGATTGTAGATCTCGCCGTTGAAGACAATCGCGATATCGCGGTTGTCACTCAAGATAGGCTGATCGCCACCAGCCAGATCGATGATCTTGAGGCGCACTCCGCAAAGCGTAGCCTCGCTGCTCTCGAAGACTCCGTGTTGATCCGGCCCCCGATGCGCTATCGCTCCTACGATCCGCTCCGCGGTACCCCGGTCAGCGCCGTTCTTACGACGTGTAAAACCCGCAATTCCACACATTTAGGTCGTTCCCCGTTCCCCTAATAGAACTTGGCGCGTGTAGCTTTGGAATTGTGTCGAATATAGCACACTAGCGTTCGGCGATCTACGTTGATCAAAGAAAACAAGCCTCTTTGTGGCTATTCATACGCGGGCATCTGAAACGCTCAATCCGATCCGCGACCGTCTAGGAGCCGTGTTCTTTATCCTCTTAACCCGAGTAAGCTCGGACAATTGACGGCGTTCGTTGAACTCCACACTGTGAGCCAGATTCACGCAAAATATATCCGAAATTTCGCTAAACATTTACCTGCGTGCTGCCGTCTAATAGCCGAGACGAATACCATGAAGTGCACTCTTGTCCTCGCGCTTTCACTACTCACCTCGTGCTCTCGTACTTCCCCGCCTGTCACCCACGCCGCCCCTCCCGATACGCCGCGCACCAAGCGGGAGATCCGCGTAACCGGAATTGTCGAAGCCGTCCGCTCCTCCAAAATCCTCGTTCCGGAGATTTTCAGCCAGGGCGGCCGCATGACCCTCACCAAGCTCATCACCAACGGCTCCAAAGTGAATGCGGGCGATCTCATCGCCGTCTTCGACAGCACCCCACAGGTCGATCAAGCCCGCGACGCCCAGGCCAAAGTTGACGACTTCGGTCACCAGGTCGAACAGAAACGCGCTCAGAACCGCGCCGATGCCGAAAAGCGCGCCTCCGACCTGCGCCAGGCCGAGGCCGATCTCGCCAAGGCAGCCATCGAGATCCAAAAAGGCCCCGTTCTCGCCGAAATCGATCGCCTCAAAGCCGAGGTCCGCCTGCAAACCGCCCGCGCCCACGTCGAGAGCCTCACCAAGTCCTCCGCTTTCCGCGAACAGAGCGATGCCGCCTCCCTGCGGATCCTCGAACTTCAGCGCGATCGCCAGCGAGTCATGCTGGAACGAACCCAATCCAACATGGCGAAGCTCGAGGTCCACACCCCGCTCGCCGGCTTGGTCGCTCACAAGAATCTTTACCGCAACAATTCCCAGGGCCACGCCCAGGAAGGCGATCAACTCTGGGGTGGCCAGCCCATTGTCAGCATCTTCGACCCCGCCGAAATGCTCGTCCGCTGTGCGGTCGGCGAGCCCGATGGCGCTGCTCTCGTCCCTGGCAGCCGCGCCACCGTCTATTTCGACGCCTATCCCGACCTTGCCCTGCCCGCGCACTTCGAATTCGCGAGCCCCGTCGCCGCGTCCGCCCTAGGTAGCCCCATCAAGAGTTTCACCGCGGTCTTCAAGCTCGACAAATCCGATCCCCACCTGATGCCCGATCTCTCCGCCGCGGTCGTCGTCGAAGCTCCTCCGGGCAGGCAGGCCAAACCATGAGCGACGTCGTCATTAATCCCGCGTCCGGGGCAGCGCTCCCTCGCTTCAGCAGCCGCACTCGCGCCCGGCTTCGTTTTTGGGCCGCCTTCCTGCTTTTTCTTGGGCTTCTCGCCGCTGGAGCGTATGGCGTCTACCGGTACCGCCAGTCTCAACCCGCCGCACTTCTGCCCTCCGCGCCTGCCCGCCAGGGGGATTTCCTGGTCCTCATACGTTGTCGGGGTGAACTTAAAGCCGAGCGCTCCGTCCAGGTTTACGCACCCGTTGTACCCAACCTCAAAATCGCCTGGATGACCCCTCCCGGCGAGGGCGTCAAGCAAGGCGACACCATCGTCAAATTCGATTCCTCCAGTGCCCAGCAAACCCTCATGCAGAAGGAGGCGGCTCTCCGGCAGGCCCAGGCCACCCTCGACCAAGCCCTAGCCCAATCCAAGATCACTTCCGACCAGGACAAAACCGAACTCGCCGATGCCAACTTCACCGTGGAGCGCGCCCGCCTCGAAGCCTCCAAGCAGGACATCGTCAGCCGCCTTCAGGGAGAGTCCAGCAAGATCGATTACGGCGTCTCCCAGCAGAAACTCAAAGTCCAGGAGGCCACCGTCGATCTCCACGCAACCAGCGACCGCTCTAAAATCGCTTCCCTCACCCGCCAGCGCGACCAGGCCCAGAGCGATGTCGATCTCACCAAATCCCGCATCGCGCAAATGGAGCTCAAAGCCCCCATCACCGGCTTCCTCGTCTTCCAGTCCAACTATGCCCAGGGTTGGGTCAACGCCAAGCCCTTCAAAGTCGGCGACAACGTCTACGCCGGCATGGCCATCGCCGAAATGCCTGATCTCTCCACCCTCCAGATGGATGCCAAGGTCGAAGAGATCGATCGCGGCCGCATTTCCGCCGATCAGCAGGTCAAAGTCCGAGTCGACTCCCTCCCCGAGCTCACCCTCGAAGCCTTCATTCGCCAGATCTCCCTGCTGGCTGAAACCGGTAACGAATTCCCCCGCGTACGCAACTTCCGCGCCTACGCCGCTATCCCCAAGCCCGACCCCCGCCTCCGCCCGGGTATGAACGGCGGGATGGATATCGTCGTGAATCGAATTCCAAACGCTATCAGCATCCCGGCCAAGGCCTTGTTCACACACGCCGGCAAACCCGTCGTTTATATATCCGAAAATGGTCGCTACCGGGCCTCGACTGTCGAAGTCCTGGCCCGCAATCCCGATGAAGTCGCAGTCAGCGGCATCCGTCCGGGAGCCCTGGTTACCCTGGTCGATCCCGAGAAAAAGGAGACCGCGAAATGAAGTTCCGCCTGTTGCTGCTCTTCGCCGTCCTCGTCGTCGTAGGCGCCCTTGCCTGGGGCGCTCTTCGCGTCGTCCGCGCCACTACTGCCACCACAACGCTCGAACTGCCCACCACCCACGTCAAGTTGGGCAGCGTCATTCTCACCGTTGCAGCCCGCGGCGAACTCCAGGGCGGAAACTCGGAAATGCTCACTGCCCCCATGATTGGCGGCGGCGACCTGGCGATCACCACTCTCCGCGAACCTGGGGAACTGGTTTCCCCCGGCGATGTCGTCGTCCAGTTCGATACCACGGAGCAGAATTTCAAGCTCAAGGAGGCCGAGGCCGATCTCGCCGAAGCCCAGCAGCAGGTCATCAAGGCCGAAGCCGATTCTCTTGCCACCGAAGAGGAATCGCAGTATGCCGTCATCGGCGCGCAGTCCGAAGTCAAACTCGCCGACATCGAAATCCGGCGCAACCCTCTTATCTCCGCCATTGCCGCCCGCCAGAACGAGATTCTCCTCGAGGCAGCACGTAACCGCCTGCGCCAGGCAACCCAGGACCTGGCCAACAAGAAGACCACCTCCTCCTCCGGTATAGACATTCAGAAGGCGCAGGAGAACAAAGCCAAAGTCATGGCCGATATCGCCCGAAAGAACATTGAAAACATGACTCTTAAGGCAAAAACGGGCGGCTATGTCAACGTCCAGCAGAACACCAACCTGAACATGATGTACTGGGGCATGCAGTTGCCCCCCTTCCAACTTGGCGACACCGCCAGCAGCGGCATGGCTGTCGCCCAAATCCCCGATCTCAAAAGCTGGGAAGTCAGCGCCAATGTCGGCGAACTCGACCGCGGCCATCTCACCGTCGGTCAGGTCGTCA
>JBDTPR010000553.1:0-4879 GCA_039932635.1 Candidatus Solibacter sp. | reverse complement strand
AGTCTGCGTACCGACTTCAGTCGGTACATCGGCCGAAGGCCGGCTTCTTTCGTGACGCTGGGCGCGAGATGCGCCCCCCTTACCCCCCGTATCCCGAAGGCACCAGCAACGTGAGCGCTGCCGGCACAATCCGAAATTCCGCCGGCAGCGTCCCACCCAATTCCCCATCGATCTGCACATGAGCGCGGTCTCCCGAGATCCGCACCGAGCTCGCGCGCATCACCGTAACCCCGCTCATCCCCGCCAATTTATTCAAGGCCATCCCCGCGAAGTACTTCACATACCGGGAAGCCGTCGCACCCTCGAACAAGATCACTTCGAACTGATCCTCAAGCAAAGTCACACTGCGGGCAATCTCAAAATCGCCGCCATAATTCCGCACTTTACTCAACAGCGCAAACGAGCATTTCCGGCGCTGCCCGTCGACCTCCACATCGAACTCCGCGAGCCGTTTCCCCAGCAGACTCCAGCCCGCCACCCAATATGCGAACTTCCCCGTCCGGGCCTTCAAGGCCGCATTCACCCGGTACACCACGTGCGCATCCAGCCCCACTCCCGCCATCAACAGAAAATGCCGCGACACGCCGTCCGCACACGCCACCTGGCCCAACGAGATCCGCTTCGGCCGCAACTCCCCCAGCCCTCGTGCGATACTTTCCAGATTGCCTCCGAGTCGCATCTCGGTGGCCAGCACGTTCGCCGTTCCCGCCGGCAGCACTCCCAGCGGCACGGGCGAACCCACCATTCCCTCCGCCACTTCGTTGATCGTCCCGTCGCCGCCCGCCACCAGAATCAAATCGGCGCCGCTGTCGGCATGCGACCGCGCCATCCCGCCCGCCATATTTGGACCCGTGGTGGGAGCAACCGTTACCGCGTGCCCTTCGTCTTTAAGTGTGTCGGCCACTCGCTGAATTAACGATCCGCCGCTGCGAAAGACCTTACCCGCACGGGGGTTGTAGATCAGTACAGTGTTCCTGTAGGTTGTGATGGTGTGTGCTCCCGGTTCCTGGTTAAATTATAGTTGAGAGGCCAATGAAAGATCCCGTTCTGGAAATCGGGCAACTGCGCGAACAACTGCGCCACCACGAGCACCTGTATTACGTGCTCGATTCGCCCGAGATCGCCGATTCTGAATACGACGCGATGATGCGCCGGCTCCAGACCCTGGAATCACAGCACCCCGACCTCGTCTCCACCGATTCCCCCACCCGGCGCGTCGGCGGCAAGCCGCGCGAAGGCTTCGTCAAAGTCACCCACAGCTCTCCGCTCCTCAGCCTGGACAACGCGCTCAACGAGCCCGAACTTCGCGAATTCGACCGCCGAGTCAAAGACCTCCTGGGCGGCGCCGAATACCGCTACGTCACCGAACTCAAGCTCGACGGCCTCTCCATGGCCGCCCACTATCACGATTGCCGCTTCACCCAGGCCGTCACCCGCGGCGACGGGACCATCGGCGAAGATGTCACCGAAAACGCGCGCACCATTCGCTCCCTGCCCCTCAGCATCCCTTCCGGCAATCTCCCCGATTTCGAGGTCCGCGGCGAAACCGTTATGAATCGCCGCGCCTTCGAGCGTCTCAATGCCGCCCGCGACGAAAAGGGCCTCTCGCGCTTCGCCAACCCGCGCAACGCCGCCGCCGGATCCCTACGGCTCCTCGAACCCCAGCTCACCGCCGACCGCCGCCTGGAATACTACACCTACTTCCTGCTCGCCGAAGGCCGCCCCATCTTCGATTCCCATTGGCGGTCCCTCGAGGAACTCGCCAGGCTCGGTTTCAAAATCAATCCGCATAGCCGCATTTGCCGCAACATCGACGAGGTCGTCAACCTCTGCGATTCCTGGGAAGATAAGCGCGAAACTTTGCCCTACGAGATCGATGGCGTCGTCGTGAAAATCGATTCCGTCGCCCAGCAGCAGCTTCTCGGCTTCACCGCCAAGGCGCCGCGCTGGGCCATCGCCTATAAGTACCCCGCGCGCCAGGCCACCACTACGGTCGAAGACATCATCGTGCAGGTCGGCCGCACCGGCGCTATCACTCCCGTCGCCGTGCTGCAACCCGTGGAAGTCAGCGGTGTCACCGTTTCCCGCGCCACCCTGCACAACGAGGACGAGATTGAGCGCCTCGGCCTGCAGATCAAGGACGAAGTGGTCGTGGAACGCTCCGGAGACGTCATCCCCAAAGTGGTCCGCGTCTCCTCCCAGGGCTCCTACCGCAGGCCCTTCCGCATGCCCGCAAACTGCCCGGTCTGCAGCGGCAAGCTGGTACGCGAGGAAGGCGAGGCCGCCAGCCGCTGCATCAACGCCAACTGCCCCGCCCGTCTCAAGGAATCCATTCTCCACTTCGCCTCACGCGGCGTCATGAATATCGATGGCGTGGGCGATGCGCTGGTGGATCAACTGGTGGATAGCGGCCGCGTACGCAGCGTCGCCGACCTCTACGATCTCACCCTGGAAGATCTCGTCAATCTCGATCGCATGGGCGTCAAGAGCGCTGCCAATGTGCTCCGCAATATCGATCGCTCGCGCGCCAACGCCCTGCCGCGCGTCCTCACCGCCCTAGGCATCCGCTTCGTCGGCGAGCGCACCGCCGTCTTCCTCGCCGAAGCCTTCGGCAGCATGAACGCCATCGAACAGGCCTCGGCTCAGGATCTGCAACTCGCCGAGGAAGTCGGCCCCAAGGTCGCCGACGCTGTGGTGCAATTCTTCCGCGAGCCTAAGAATCAGGATCTCGTGGACCGCCTCCGCAAGGCCGGACTCCAGTTCACGTACGCCTCCACCCGGCCCAAGGGCGGACCCCTTCAGGGCAAAACGCTGGTAATCACCGGCACGCTGCCCACCTTGAGCCGCGAGCACGCCAAGATCGTCATCGAGCAGGCAGGCGGCAAGGTCAGCACCTCGGTCAGCAAGAAAACCCACTTCGTGCTCGCCGGCGAAGATGCCGGCAGTAAGTTGGCCAAGGCCCAGGAGCTCGGCATCCGCGTCATCACCGAAGAGGAACTGCGGGAACTGATCGAACCGTTGTAGCCCGCGTCGATACGCCGCGGATCTCCGGCACTTCCCACACACGCACGCCATCAGCGGGATCTTCCACAGCGCCGGAGAGGGCGGCGATCATCTGTTCCGCGCTCACCATTCCCAGCCTCCGCGCCGCTTCGCGAGTCGATGGCAGGGCCTCCATCAGCCAGTACACCGGCACAATCGCCAGCGGCCACCGCCTCCCCGGACCCAGCACATACCAGGGCCGCAGAATGCTGGCCCTCATCCCCGATGCGCCGATCGCCGCTTCCGCCGCGGATCGCGCCGCAATGTAATCCCGCATCACCGGCGCCGGATGCGCCACGCTCACGTATACCATGTGCCGCACGCCCGCGCGCTTCGCGGCGTCTACCGCCTGCAGAGCCGAGGCCAGGTCGATACTGACGAACTGTTCTTTCTTTGCTGGAGAAGGATGCGCCACACCCACCAGGTGGACAAGCGTATCGAAGCCAGTCACGGCATCCGCATAACTGGCCGCGTAAAGTGGATCCCCGCTCGTGATCTCGCTACCGATCGCGACCCGCGACTCGCTGCCGGCCCGGGCAAGCCCGCGAACCCGGTGCCCGCGCACCAGAAGTTCCGCCGCCAGGCGCCGCCCCATAAAACCCGTAGCCCCGGTGATAAAGACGTTAGCCATCTAATCACTCCCTACGCACCAGGCTGCCGCTTGGATTGTGGGGCAGAATTCATTCTGCGCACCGACTTCAGTCGGTGCACCGGCCAAAGGCCGGAGTCCTACTGATCCTTAATCATCTTCCTGACGTTCTTCAGACCATTCCGAATCTCATCCGTGGCATCCGTAATCTGGTTGGTGTCGTAGATCACCCGCGGAGTCAGGAACACCACCAGTTCCGTCCGCGACTTCGAAAAGCTCTGCGACCCAAACAGAGCTCCCACGCCCGGTATCCGGTGCAAAAACGGCACGCCCCCCGAACTCTGCAGATTGCTCTCCTGAATGATGCCGCCGATCGCCACGGTGTCTCCGTCCTGCACCGTCAACTGCGTCGAGAATGACCGGTTCTGAAACGACGGCGATTGAATGCTGCTACTCGACGCGGGAGCCTGTGGCGAACTCACATTCTGATTGATCACCATGGTCACAATGCCGCTCGAATTCACGCGCGCAATGATATTCAGCGTCACACCCGAACTCCGGTTCTGCACGGTGTTCGTGAAGAGCGAACTGCCGCCCGATTGCGCACCGCTCACCGCCTGCGAGGTCAGCACCGGCACCTCATCGCCGACGTTCATCGACGCCGCGATGCTATCGGTCGCGATAATGCTCGGCGCGGAGATCACACGCGTGTATTGCTTGGTCTCGTTCGCCGTCATCGCCGCCAGCAATTCGTGGCTGCGCAGCACCAGCGCGCCGGCCGACAGCGCCACTCCAGCCGCACTCGAACTCGCGCTAAGAACACGCGCCCCGGCTCCGCCAGTCCCACTATCCTTCTTCTCCAGGTACGCGCTCACGCCCATCGCAAACGCGCCCTTCAAATCCACCTCGTAAATCTTCGCGTCGATCAGCACCTGCCGCGGCGCGATATCCAACTGGCGCAGCAGACTCTGAATCTGGGCGTATTCCTGCGGAGTCCCCTGAATCAAAATCGTATTGTCGAAAGGATTCGGAATCACGTGCGGCATACGCGGACCGCCGCCCGTCCCCATCCCTTGCGGACCCAGAAACTCGCCGGTCTGCCCGACCGTATTGGTCCCCGGCAACTGGCCGCTGGCTCCCGCCTGCATCGGCGAGGCCGTCTGCATCGGCTGCGCATAGTTGGCCGTTTGGCCCGGGTAGCCGTAGCCGCCCATGCCTCCGCCAAAGCCGCCGTTCATTCCGCCGCCA
>JBDTPR010000552.1:0-4889 GCA_039932635.1 Candidatus Solibacter sp. | reverse complement strand
AGGCAATGCTCGTGCAGCGGCAATTGCGGCCCCCGATGCGGCATGCGCGGGTCGATGCCGAGCGTGGATGACCTCTCCACGGCCAGATTGTCAGCGGCGATGGCCGCCACACCGATGTCGGAAATCCATTCGAGCAGCCGTTGGTCGTGACCGTCGAGCACCGCGCATTGCGTCTTGATCGAATTGTCGAGCTTGCCTTCCGCTTCGCGAATCAACTGCCCCAGGCCGGTGTGCAGGCAGAGGATGTCTCCTTTCTCCACCGTCGAAGTCGCGGCTATGCTCTTCTGAGGACGCATCCGGAGGATTGCTTGCGTCCTTAAGGAGACGAATTTGAAAGGCACATGGATTCAACGCCCCAAAACGGCGCTCATTCTGGCCGCCCTGGCGCTCTCAATATGTACACCCGCAATGGCGGGTCCGATCGAACTCGGAATCTTCTACGAGTTCGGATTTTCCACGGCAGGGATCCCCGCGACCGGGTGCGACCCAGCCGACCCGGCCGGCCCATTCTGTATCTCCAGTTCGGGCACACCCACTACGTTCCTGGACGCTCCGCCCTGGACCTTCCAGGCGCCCAGCTTCGGAGCGGTATTCACCATCACCGATGCCTTCACGGCCGGAGACCGGTTCGAGGTATTAGATTTTGGTGTCTCTCTGGGACTCACCCCCGCTCCTGCCGGCAGCGCTGATTGCGGCGACGATCCGATTCCGTGCCTCAGCACCCCTGGCATCAGCAACAGAAGCTTCTTGCTTGCAGGTGGCAGTCATTCGCTCACTGTCGTCCCTACTCTCAGCACAGGCGACGGCACCGGATACTTCCGCGTGGACGCGGTTCCGGAGCCCGGCACCTGGATCCTATTCGGCGGGGGCTTGGCCGCGGTGTGGACATTCCGGAATCGAAACCGGCGCCGACGTTCGCGCTGGAAGACCGTCCTGCTGGCTACCCTCTCAGTGGCGGCCACGTGGACTGCCATGCATCAAACTGAAGTAGCCGCCCAAGGCCCAACGCGCTTTTCCGGGCCCACCTCTTCCCAGCCCCTGGCCCTCACCGCGGACGACTCATTCATGGTGGCGGCCAATCCGGATAACAACAGCGTGAGCATCTTCGACCTGCGCGCCGATCGCAATCGCCGGCTCGCCGAAGTCCCAGTCCAGATCGAACCAAACGGTGTGGCCATACTGCCGGACGGCTCCAAAGCCTACGTCGCGAACACGGTAAGCGGCACCGTAACCGTGATTCGACTCAATATCGCCAACGGAGTGATTTCCAAGCCGACTCTTCACATCCGCGTCGGAACCGAGCCGTACGGCCTCGCGCTCACTCCAAACGGGAAGAAACTCTACGTCTCCAATTCGCGCTCCGACTCAGTCTCGGTAATCGACACTACTACCGACACGGTGTCCAAGACAATCACCGGGGTCGGTCCCGAACCCCGCGGGATCGCGATCACAAACAATGGCGATGCGGCGGACAATGACGAGACGGTCTATGTCACGCAGTTCCTATCCCTGCCCGTCGCCGGTAAAGTGGATGGCCAGGACGACGCGAAGGCCGGCCATGTGACGGTGATCTCGTCCGCAACCGATACCGTCACCGGTAACATCACGATTAATCCGATCGCGGACACGGGCTTCAAGGCCACCGGGGACGCCATTGCCCGGATTCCGCCGGGCGACCCCACAAATCCCGCGAATTTCATCTTCACTACAGGCGCATATCCGAACCAGTTGAACAATATCGCCATAAAGGGAAATTTCGCGTTTGTCCCCAGCGTGGGCGCCTCGCCCAACGGTCCGGTCCGGTTCGATGTGAATACCCATAGCCTGCTCTCGGCCATCAATCGGAATACCGGCGTCGACGCAGGCCAGACCGTCAACATGCACCTGGCGGTCAAGAATCAGACTGGTTTGCCGAAGCTCTTCAACACGCTGCCCTGGGCCATCGGATTCAAACACGCTGCCAACGAAGGCTATGTAGTGATCGCGGCTAGCAACGTAGTGATCAAAGTAGCCGTGGACCCCACGACCGGTCTGGCCACCGTCCAGAACAATCCGAGCGACGCCACGCGTATACTCCAACTGCCCGCGGGCAAGAACCCGCGCGGCATCGTGATCAACTCCGCCGACACGCGCGCTTACGTGATGAACTATGTCTCTCGCGACATCACCGTGATCAACATCTCGGGTTCGGAACAGGTGCTTTCCACGGTCCGCTCGGCGAATCTACCTGTGGCCGGCAGTGCCGACGAGAAGGTGCACGTCGGCAAGGAACTGTACAACACGTCAGTCGGCGTATTCGACGCGGCTACTTCCGGCGGTCCGCAGATCCGAGGCCGCATGTCCAACAACGGCTGGGGCGCGTGCGCGGCATGCCACCCCAACGCTCTTTCAGACAACGTGGTCTGGATCTTTCCCTCCGGCCCCAAAAGGACCATCCCGCAGCACACCGATTTCGACAGCAGCGATGCGCTGCGCACCGTCATGCGTCCCCTTAACTGGTCCGGCGAGCGCGACGAACAAGAGGATTTCGAGCTGAACATTCGAGCGGTCTCGGGCGGCGCCGGCCTGATCGTGCAGGCCGACGGCGTTACTCCCGACACCAACGTCGCCAACTTCACTCCCCTTGCGAATGCAAACCGCCTGCAACTCAAAGTGCGAGGCGTGCCGGCCTGGGATGCTCTGAAAGCGTTTGTGCAATTTGGAACCCGCCCGCCCATTTCACCTGTCTCCAAGACCGATCCGGACGTGATTGCCGGCCGGGCGTTGTTCACCGCTGCCAATTGCCAGCAGTGCCATGGCGGCGCGCAGTGGACCACGGCACGAATCCGCTATTCGGCGCCCCCCACGGCGGGTCTGGTCAATGCTGGCGGGGAACTTATCGGCGAATTGAGGAACGTCGGCACGTTTAACCCCGCGCTTCTCAATGAGGTCCGCCAGAACGGCGCGGTGCCGTTGGGCGCGAACGGCTTCGTCCCGCCTTCCCTGCTCTCCCTGTTCGCCTTTTCGCAGAGCTTCTTTCACAACGGGGCAGCCGCATCCCTCGATGCCGTGCTTGAAAACGTCCAGCACCGCAGCGCCGGCACAGGCGGTGTAGATATTCTAACCAACGCTGCAGACCGCGCGAAAATCGTCGTGTTCATCAAGTCGATCGACCCTGCGACAGTACCCATACCTTGATCCCGTCCGGGCCACTGAGGGGGCCGTCCCCCCCCAGTGGGATCAAGGCCCTGGCCAGGTGAATCTCGTGGCACACTATGGGCGACACTGCGCGATCCGTTTGGGACCTTGGGTGCGTAAGCCGACTAACGGCGCCCGGTGGCGATGGAACACTCTGCGAGTGGCCGAACGTGGACGGTCGCGACGCAAATAGGCGGCGATCGCGGCGCCTACGTTAATCGGGATAGGGGAAACCTTACAGTTCCTCTGGGACGGGGCTGAGAAACCACTAGCCACACTTCGGGAGATTTTGAGTTCCGATCTAAATCCTGAATCACGTCGTCCGGAAACTGAGGTGTCACCGGCATTGGGCTAAGGACTCACCGGATCGGTTCGGTTCCCTCGCTCAGGATCGCCAGGTAGGCATCGTAAACGAACAGCCGGTGGCGCTGCCGCCCGGTGATCTCGCGCAGCATGCCCAACTGATGCATGTGCTCCATCGATTTCGCCACGGTCGGCGCCGAGAGGCCGATGCTCGCGGCGGCGGCCGGAATCGACGCGATCGGGTTGTGCTGCATATGTTTGAAGACGCGCAGCACCGATGCCGCCGGACGGCCCAACCCCTCTATCTTGCGGTGGTGATCCTCGAAAATTGTGAGGATGCGGCGCGCGGCGGTAGCTGCCTGCTCGGCGGTGTCCCTGACGCCGGTCAGGAAGAAGTCCAGCCAGGTCTCCCACTCGCCCTTCACTCGGACTCGGTCCAGCAGTTCGTAGTAGGCGGGCCGGTGCTGCTTGAAATAGAGGCTCAGATAGAGGATTGGTTCGCGAAGTACGCCAGCAGCGCACAGCAGGAATGTGATGAGCAACCGCCCCAGGCGCCCGTTGCCGTCGAGGAAAGGGTGAATCGTCTCGAATTGGACGTGCACCAAACCGGCTTTAACTAGCAACGGCAGATCCGCTCGGTCGTCGTGCAGGAATCGTTCGAGGGCGCTCATGCAGTCGAGGACGAGCTCGGCTGGAGGCGGAACGAAGGCCGCAGTTCCCGGGCGGGTTCCACCGATCCAGTTCTGGCTTTCCCGGAACTCGCCCGGCTGTTTGTCGCTGCCCCTGCCCTTCGACAGCAGGACTTCATGAATTTCCCGGATGAGCCGCAAGGAAAGTGGAAAGCCCCCGCGAAGTCGCACGAGGCCATGGTTCAGCGCCGCGACGTAGTTCGAGACTTCCTGGACGTCATTCAGAGGAACGCCCGGCACCTCGTCATTCTCAAACAGGAGCAGGTCGGAAAGCGACGACTGAGTTCCCTCAATCTGCGAAGAGAGCACCGCCTCCTTACGCACGTATGCGTAGATGAATAGCGGGAGGTTAGGCAGAACGGACGCCAGACCGTCGAGTCGGCCAAGAGACTGGTTGGCTTGTTCGAGGAGGCGTTGGACGGCTTCCAGGCGTACGGGAGGATCCGGCGGGAGTGGCGGCGGCACGAACGCTCTGACGCTTTCCTCGCCGTAGGTCTTAACGATGTATCGGCCCAGTCGCGGGTTCTTGTCCTTGGCGGTAGACACAAAATCCTTTCGTTAGATTAGCACTTACGAAAGGATACGCCAATTTCGTTTCGTTAGCTAGCCGTTGCCCATTACAGGATGGTCATAGCAAAGGTCGTCACGATGGACCCTGTAAAGCTGAAGGCGTTGCTAGCGCTGCTAGGCGGATGAAACTGCCATCGTAACACCCAACCG
>JBDTPR010000551.1:0-4900 GCA_039932635.1 Candidatus Solibacter sp. | reverse complement strand
CTCGACGCTTCGGCGATGAATACGACAGTGGACCCGTGCGTGGATTTCTACCAGTACGCTTGCGGCAACTGGATCGCAACGCATCCGCTGCCCTCCGACCGTTCGCGGTGGGGACGCTTCACGGAACTGAGCGACCACAACGAAAAGGTCCTGCTCGACGTGCTGCAAGGCGCCGCGGTGGTGCGCGACAAGCGGTCCGCGATCGACCAGAAGATCGGCGATGCGTACGCAGCGTGCATGGACACCGCGACCATCAATAAGCGGGGCATCGAGCCGATCAAGGCGGAGTTGGATCGCATACGCGCGATCGAGAATATGCCAGACGTGGTGGCGCAGATGGTCCGGCTGCATAAGGTCGGGATCGGCGTGTTGTTCAATTTCGGAGCGCGAGCGGATGCCAAGGATTCCAATCGCACGATTGCCGGACTGAGCCAGGGTGGGCTCTCGCTGCCCGACCGCGAATACTATTTGAAGACGGATGCCAAGAGCGTCGAGATCCGCCAGCGCTTCGTCTCACACATGGCGAAGATGTTCCAACTGGCGGGCGATTCCGGCGAGACCGCCGCGGTGAACGCGAAACTCGTTCTCGAAATGGAGACGATTCTGGCGAAGGCTGCGATGGATCGCGTGTCGATGCGCGACCCCAATAAGACGTACCACATCATGACGAAGCGGCAGCTTTCCGAGCTGGTCCCGAACTTCGCGTGGGAGGTGTACTTCCGCGGCACGGGCGCTCCGGCGTTCGACACGCTGAACGTCAGCCAGCCTGACACCTTCAAGCAGATGTCGGCCGACCTGGCGAATTCGTCGATCGATTCGTGGCGCGCCTACCTCACCTATCACCTGCTGCGGCAGAGCGCGGCGACCCTGCCCGAAGAGTTCGAGAAGGAGACCTTCGATTTCTGGAGCCGCTATCTGACGGGGACTAAGGAGCCGCGCCCACGCACGGCGCGCTGCGTCGCGACGGTGGACCGGCAACTCGGCGATCTGCTGGGCCAGCGGTACATCGAGTTGACCTTCGGCGCGGATGCCAAGGCGCAGATCACGCAGATGGTGGATGCTCTGGAGACGGCGATGGCCGAGGACATACGCACGCTCGACTGGATGACGGAGGATACCAAAAAGGCCGCCGTCGCGAAGCTGAAGGCAATTACGAATAATGTAGGCGCGCCGCAAAAATGGCGCGACTACAGCAGGGTCACGATTTCGCGCAGCGATTATGCAGGCAACGCTCAGCGCGCCACCCAGATGATGTACGACCGCAATATCCTGAAGATCGGGCAGCGCACGGATAAGAGCGAATGGGGCATGACCACGCCCACCGTCAACGCGTTCTACAATCCTGCGAGCAACAGCATCAATTTTCCGGCGGGCATTTTGCAGAATCCGTTCTTCGATCCGCGGCGCGACAAGACGCTGAATTTCGGCGGCGCCGGCGCGGTGATCGGCCATGAGATGACGCACGGCTTCGACGATCAGGGTCGCAAGTTCGATGGCGACGGCAATCTGCGCGACTGGTGGACGGCGGCTGACGGGGCGGAGTTCGAGAAGCGGTCGGCGTGCATTGCGAATCAATATTCGAGCTTCACGGCGGTGGACGATATCAAGTTGAATGGCAGGCTGACCCTGGGCGAGAACGCTGCCGACAACGGCGGACTGCGGATCGCGCTAATGGCGCTGCAGGATGTGTTGAAGGGCAAGGCGGAGAAGCAGGACGGCTTCACTCCGGAGCAGCTTTTCTTCCTGGGATTCGGGCAGATCTGGTGCGAGAATACGGCGCCGCAGGAAGTCCGAGCGCGCGCGATGACAGATCCGCATTCGCCGGGGCGGTATCGCGTCAATGGAACGGTACAGAATATGCCCGAGTTCCAGAAGGCGTTCTCGTGCAAGGCCGGCCAGCCTATGGTCAGCGCGAACGCCTGCCGGGTCTGGTAAGCGGATTACCAAGTGGGGCAGGCTGGCAGCCTGCGGCGGGTTGTCAACCCGCCAGGCGAGCTTCGCTCGCCTATCCGGCTTAAAGCCGGATGCAGTCAGGATTGACTGCCCCACGGGCCTGCAAATGGCCATTCTCCAGCGCCCGGTTGTCAACCCGCCCGGAGCGCCGGTAAACAACCGGCGCGCAGCTTGCCAAGCTGCCCCACAACAACCTTATCTGTGTTTCCTGGCGTGCGCTTTTCGAGGAGCGCTGGTGACCACCGGCGCTGCGGGTGCGGCCTTTGCGGCGGCCTGGGTCGGATCTAGCTTGCTCATGATGCGGTCGTGGATCCAGTGCTCGTCCCACCATTCGCGCGGGTTCACCTGGACGCCGTCGATCTGCATACTGAAGTGCACATGGACTCCGCCGGCCATGCCGGTGGCGCCCGCCATACCGAGGCTCTGATTCTTCTTCACCATGTCGCCCACCTTGACGTCGATGCGATTGAGGTGGCCGTAGATGGATTGCAGCGCGTAGCCGTGATCCACCACCACGCAATTGCCGTAGATGCCGAGGTTGTCGGCCCACACCACACGGCCGTCGTTGGCGACGTGCACGGGCGCGTTGGCAGTATCCGAAAGGTCGAAGCCCAGGTGTACCTGCTGATCGATCTTCTTGCCCTGGTACATGTAATTGCGCACGTCGGCGAACATGGACTCTTCCTTGCCCCAGTGCAGGAAAGGTCCGTTCCACAAAATCTTCTCTTCGGTTTTTAAGCGCAGGTCCGAGAGTTGCTGGTTGTTCTTGCGGCGCATCTCGCCGTTGATCTTGAGGAAGCGCGAAAGCACATCGGGTCCGGGCGCCAGCGTGCCATCGGGATCGATCTGGGCCACGAGCTTCGCCATCAGCGCCTCTTCGATGGGGAAATCGCGCGTGCGGAATTTCTTGGGGAAGAGCTTGAACCAGAACGGGGCCGTGGCTTCCGCGCCCGCCAAATTACGCGCATAGACCAGCGGCGTAACGTTGGCTTCCAAATCCCACGGGTAGGCGAACATGGCGAAGCGCTGGCCCGAGCCTCCGGGCAGCGGGAAACTGCGGAAAGTGTACTTGCCCACCTTCACGCCCGCCTCGGTCCACGAGCCCCCGGGCGTCATCACCGCGAGTTCCATGCCGCCCTGATTGATATAGTGCTGGGCATCGTCGGGCCCCACGCGGGGCGGCGCCAGCACCACTTTCACGGCCGCCGATACGGAATCCGTGTGACCGGAGAGATCGTCCGACACGGTCTCCACCACGATGCGCGCATCGCCTTCCTTCAGGTTCGGCGCCTTATTCTTGCCGGCATCGAAAGTGATGGTCTGCGGGGGCTGATTGCGGCGGACCAGGAAACGGTGCGCGGGAGTCTTCACCTCGTTGAGAGCAGTGCGCGCACCGCCCTGCTCGATGGATGCGGTGATGCGCCGCACGCCGTGTGGATTGGCAACCTTCACCGAAACCGGCGTGGTGGCTCCAACGATCTTGACCTCCGGCGCGATGGTCAGCGTGGTGCTCGTAGACGTAAAGAAAAGCGTGGCCACACCGATGACCACGAGAAGTACAACCGCGATGATTACTTTCACTTTTTACCTTGGCTCTCTTATGAATTGACTTACTTCAGAATCGCTATTTCTTGACCCACGAATCCAGCCAGTCGATGAAGGTTTTGTACCAAAGCACGCTATTCTGCGGCTTCGTCACCCAGTGGCCTTCATCCGGGAAGAGCAACAGTTTCGACGGCACCTTCTGCAACTGCAGGGCAGTGAACAGCTCCAACCCCTGATTGTACGGGACGCGGAAATCCTGCTCCCCGTGAATCACCAGCGTAGGCGTTTTGAACTCTGCCACGAAATGGTTGGGCGACCATTTGCCATAGCTCTCGGGCTTGGCCCATGGTGTGCCGCCGTATTCCCACAGGGGGAACCACAATTCCTCCGTGGCGCCGAATTCGCTCACCAGGTTGTAGACTCCAGCGTGGGAGATCAGCGCCTTGAAGCGCTGCGTGTGACCCAGAATCCAATCGACCATGTAGCCGCCGTAGCTGCCTCCGGCCGCGGTCATTTTGCTGGCATCGGCGAAGGGCACGTCGCTGATCATGTGGTCGGCGACGGCCATAATGTCGTCGAAGGCGCGCCCGCCCCAATCGTTATTAATGTCGTCGATGAACTTCTGGCCGTAGCCCGTGGAGCCGCGCGGATTAGGCATTACGACTACATATCCGGCCGCCGCGAACACCTGCGCATTCCAGCGGTAGGTCCAACCATGGCCCCAGAATCCCTGCGGACCGCCGTGAATCAGCATGAGTACTGGGTACTTGCGCCCCGCCGTGAAATTGGCGGGCTTCACCATGAAGCTCTGCACCTTGGCGCCCTCCGCGCCCTCCACCCAGAATTCTTCCAGCGGCGTCATCTGGTGTTCGGCGAGCGTCTGATCGTTGAGGTGAGTAAGCGCCTGTGCGGCGCCGCCCTTGGAAGACGCGCGGTAGATCTCCGCCGGCGAGATGCCCGATTGCTGCGTGTAGACCATGGTCTGGCCGTTGCGCGTCAACTGCATGTCGTCGAGCTCGTTGTCTCCGCTGGCAGCCGTGCGCGCCGCGCCGCCCCCGGCGGGGATCACCTGGATGGCCTGGCGTCCGCGATCGTTCGTAGTGAAGAAAATGCTCGCGGAATCGGGCGACCACGTGAAGCTGTTCACCCAGCGATCCAGGCTCTCGGTGAGCCTCGAAACCCTGCCATTGCTGCGTTCCAGCGTCATCAGCCGGAAGCGATCGCTCTCATAGCCCGAGCGTTCCTGGGCGCGCCAGCCGATGTACTTACCATCGGGCGACCAAGAGACGTCCTGATGGAACATCGTCGTCTGCGTAAGGGCGTGCGCTCCAACAAGAAAAATGAATACGAATGAAAGAAAAAGCTTGAGCATGTGTACTCCTTATTTCCTGGGTGATACGGT
>JBDTPR010000550.1:0-4903 GCA_039932635.1 Candidatus Solibacter sp. | reverse complement strand
CCCGCCACCGTGCAGGTGCGCGTCGATCCTACCGTCTTTCAGAATCAGAACGGCACCCTTTCCGTGCCGATCAGCGTGCTTACCTACAACGGCGTGAACGCGCCCCCGGTGATCCGTCTGCTGATCAACAATCGCAATCCCGACCAGCGCGGAACCTTTGTCAACGTGCCCGGCTACCTCACCGATCTGCTGGCAGACCCGGTGCGCAATCGCTTCTACATCGTGGCCCAGGATATGGACCAGGTGCTGGTCTACGACGGCACTACTTATTCGCAGATCGCGGCCCTCAAAACCTCCGCCACGCCTACCCAGATCGCTTTCACGTTCGATCGCAAGTACCTGGTGATCGGCCACGATAACGCCCAGCAGGCGTGGGTCTACGATCTGGATAGCCTGGAACGCCAGGCGCCCATTCAATTCCCCAGCGGCCACTACCCGCGTTCCATCGCGGAAAGCGGCAAGACGATGATCGCCCTCGTGCGCAACGCTGCCGCCGGCGGCCCCGGCGTGATCGACCGCATCGATTTCACCGCGCGCCGCGCCATTCAATTGCCCAGCCTCGGCATCTACAAGAACGACGTGAATCCCGGTGGCGTGCTGGCCCCCGCGCCAAACGGAGGCTCCATCCTGGTAGCCATGCCCGACGGCAACGTCATGCTCTACGACGCCAACGCCGACACCTTCACGGTATCGCGCAAGGATTTCACCGCCCTCTCCGGCGCCTACGCGGCATCGAGCTACAACTCCTACATCGTCGGCAATACCATGTTGAATGCCTCGCTGGTCCCCGCCGGCGTGCTCGAAATCGCTTCCGGCGCGCCCTCCGGGTTCGCCTTCATCGATCAGGGAGGCTTTCGTACCACGGCTTCCTCGCTCTCCGCGCCAGGCGTGATTCAGCGCTTCGACGCCGCGCAAAGCTCGGCCTCCGGCAAACCGACAAGCCTGGTGGAAGCTCCGCTTCTGCCTAACGCCGCGGCCGGATCCAGCGGCACGGGCACGGGAACCACCACGGCCAGCAACTTCCCCACCGGTTCCGGCTCCGGGGCCAACACGACCATGAGCTTCATGCGCACGCTCGCGCCGCTCAATGATCGCAGCGCCGTGATCTCGCTCTCCGTCTCCGGCTTCAGCGTCCTGCCCTGGAACTACGACGCTGCCGTGGCGCCGCCCAAAATCACCGCGGTGGTCAACGCCGCCGATGGCAAACTTCCGGTCGCCCCCGGCGGCCTGATCAGCGTCTACGGCCAGCAGATGGCGCCGCTCAATCTCGCCACCCGCGAGATCCCGCTGCCCACCGCCATCGCCGAAAGCTGCCTGACGGTCAACGGCGTGGCCGTCCCCATGCTCTTCGTCAGCCCGCAGCAGATTAACGGACAGCTGCCCTTCAACGTCGATGGCAACGCCCAGATGACGCTCCGCACCCCCGGCGGCATCAGCGACAATTTCAATTTCGGCATCCAGCCGGCCGCGCCCGCCATCTTCCGCACCGGCTCTGCCGGGCCGCAAACCGGACTCGCGACCATCACGCGCGCCGATAACGGCGAACTCATCACGCCCACCAATCCCGTACACCAGGGCGATTCCATCACCATCTGGGCCACCGGCCTGGGCCGCACCAATCCGGCCATCGATTCCGGTATGCCCGCGCCCTCCGATCCGCTGCCCAGCGCCATCATTCAGCCCACGCTGCTGCTCGGCGGGGTCGCGCTCGACGTACAGTATGCCGGTCTCGTGCCCGGCTCAGTAGGCCTTTATCAAATCAATGCCACGGTGCCGCGTACGGTGCCGCTCGGCCTGTCCATCCCGCTGGTCATCGCACAGGGCGGCGGTTCTACTTCGATTGACGTTCGGGTGGTTAAGTAGCCACCTCAACCAGCCACCAGGAGATTGCATATGAAAACGCTTCTAAGATCGACTCTCATCCTCACCGCTGCCTGCGCCGCAAGTTTCGCGCAACAGTGGGAATTCGGTGGCGCCGGGGGCGGCGGCTTCCTCAACACCGTCAACGTCAACGGAGTCAGCGGTATCGGTTCGGCGACCGCGGGCTTTCAGACGGGCGCAGCCTTCGGCGGCTATGTCGGCTATAGCCAGAGCAAGCACATCGGCGGCGAAATCCGCTATGGCTACCTGCAGAGCAACCTGAAGCTCTCAAGCGGCGGCAGCACGGCAACCTTCAAAGGCATGTCGCACGTGGTCCACTACGACCTGATCTTCAAAACGTCGCGCAGCGCCGGCAAAGTTCAGCTCTTTGCGGCAGTGGGCGGCGGCATGAAATACTTCAACGGGACCGGCAAGGAAGCCGCCTACCAGCCGCTCAGCCAGTTCGGCTACTTCACCAAGACTTCGGCCGTCAAGCCCATGGCCAGCGTCGGCGGCGGCGTGAAGATCGCCATCACCCGGAACGTCTTCATCCGGACCGAGGTTCGCGACTACATCACTTCTTTCCCCAAGGATCTGATCACTCCGGCCCCCGGTACCAGGTACGGCAACATCCTCCACGACATCGTGCCCATGGTGGGCATCGGTGTCCAGATGTAGCTGCAAAATCAGTAGCGTTCTCTCCTTCGGCCGCGGTCCCCAAAAGGGCCGCGGCCACTTTCAATTTGGAGGGAAGCTAATCGTGCAGTACCACGTTCAGGAGAGAACTGTGGACTTCCAGGTGGCCGTTGTATTGAATGAAGCCGAGTTTGCGAAACTTGTTCATGAAGAAGCTGACCCGCGAACGTGTCGTGCCCACGATTTCCGCCAGGGTCTGCTGGCTGATCTTGGCGATCACGGTCTCGGGCTTTCCCTCTTTGCCGAAATTTGCCAAGAGCAGCAGAACCCGCGCCAATCTCTTCTCACTGGAGTTGAATAACTGATCGACCAGGTCCTCCTCGATCCGTATGCTCCGCGACAGCAGGTGCCGCATGAATACTGCCGAAAACGCGGGCTCGGCGTGCAGGACCCTTATCGCTGCCACTTTATCCAGACGGATGATCGAGGAAGCCGCCATTGTTGAAGCTGTCGCCATGCGTTTGATCTGGCCGGCCAGACAACCTTCGCCGAAAAAGTCGCCCGTGCTCAAGATAGCAATCACGGCCTCTTTGCCACGGTTCGACACCACCGACAATTTGATTTTGCCCTTGCGAACGAAAAATATGGAATCCGCGGGGTCACCCTGCGCAAAAACCGAGGTGTTTGTCCGAAATTCGGCGGTCTTGCTGCCGGCACCAATCTGCTGAAGAAACGCCTCCGCGTTGAACCCTTCGAGTTCCGTCGGAGGCGCTTTAGACGCTCTACTCATTTTGATAGAGGTCATGCGAGCGGGGTTGCGGATTTCTGCCAAGGATATCTTTGATTGTAGAACTGTAGGGCGGTTTCGTCTGATCAATATTGATCGGAACTGCAGCCTGGACCCGCGATATTAACTCCGGAATGCCAAAGGTTTGGAAGTACAGCCATGGCCGCGATCCGGCTGCGACAAACTGCCCGACAGGAAAAGCACGGGCGTGCTTTTACGCACTTAAAGAACCACTGAGAGTACCGTTAAGCCCAGTACGCCGTCCGGACTGGTCAAAATTGCTCAGATTAAGTTTGGGGCAGTTGGTACCTTCATGGAGGCCTCAGGAATATCCCTGAAGGTTTTGTAAGTCGGAGGAATTTTGACCATTGTCGGTAAAGCGTTCCTAGCGTCCGTTCTCGGGTTCACTGCAACATGTCTCAGCGCCAGCACTACCTTCGCTGTCGCGACCCAAATCAATAACACCAATCAGTTCAACATCTTAAACACAGGCGGAACTGTAAACATCGACGCCGCTGGCCAGGTCTTCTTCACCTACCAGATCGGCGGCACTCCATTCGGATCGCCGGTGCTCGCCGATTTCCTTTTCCATGCGAGTTCCGTCAGCAGCGGCGCCTGCGGTACCGCCGGATGCCCGACCAGTGATTCGTTCACCGAGCAAGGTTTCAACGGCAGCTTCTCCTACATCGTCTCGGGTGGAGCCTTTGCGGGTTTTAATCTGCTCTCGGGTACCTTCAATACCAATGGGACACCGACCAATTCCGGCGGGAAATTCAGTTCTACCATCGGAGGTAGTGGGTCCTCATTCAATGGAGTTCAGACGCTCGGAAATGCCAACGGGATTGTGCTGTCGTCGGCCTTCCTGAATTTCGCGGGCGTCAGCGAGGAAAACGGGAGTTGGGCGAGTTCCAGTTTCAACCCCGATTTCGCGGTGAATAGTACGCTGACACAGAGTTCCTTACCGTTCGACGGCCAGACCTTCACCACCTCAACGGTGGCCACGTTTTCTGCGCAGTCGGCGCCCTCAACGGTTCCGGAGCCGGCCAGCCTCGCTGTGATGGGTTCCGCCCTGATCGGCATCGGTTTGCTGCATCGCAAGCGTCGCGTTCGTCAGTAGCGGAGCGCTTACTACTATCCGCAGTCTCCTGCCGGAGCGAGTTACATCGCTCCGGTTTTTTTTTCCTTTCTCCTGCTTGTGGAGCATCTCTGCTGCGCACGTCTCGCCCCCCCCCATTCCTCAAAACTGCCGCCCTCGCCGATTTCCACAAAGCGCTCTAACTGGATCCGAATATCCGCCGACAGCTCGACCCTTCCACTGCCGCCCAACCCGGGCGCGGACAGCGCCTCCGGGCAATCCTCGAAGACCCGGAATTCATGAAACAGCTCTTACCCAGCCAGGCGAAGTGACTTGAAGTTCGCTACCGGCCAACTTTTTTGTAAACATTTGTAATATGGTTTTCGGTATCATCCCGTGCCACCTACTCCCCCAACAGGCCTCCGTACCTTGTGTTTGCTGAAACAGTCAAGCTACTAATTTTCATAGATTTGGATCTTGAATGATGAAGCTCGGAACTCTCGCGGTTTCCTTCGAAAACCGCTGGATTTCTAACCATATAGGCG
>JBDTPR010000549.1:0-4905 GCA_039932635.1 Candidatus Solibacter sp. | reverse complement strand
CCGAGACCTTTTCAAAAGTAAGTACCTTGGTGTAGAAAGCCACCGACTGATCGAGATTCGAGACGGTAACGCCGATGGAATCGAGGCACTGAGCCCAGGCGGCGACGGCGGCAAACGAAAGAGTAAGAAGCCGGCGCATGTCAGTTCATCCTTTCGAGTAAGTGGTCGCCCACGCGGAGCGCATTGGCCATGATCGTTAAGGCCGGATTTACCGCGGCGCTCGAGGGGAAGAAGCTGCCATCCACCACATACAGGTTGTCGAGTTCGTGCGCCTTGCAATTGCGGTCGAGCGCGGCGGCCTTTGGATTGTTGCCGAACCGGATGGTGCCATTCTGGTGCGCCACGCCGGCCAGTGGAATCCGCTGCCCCAGGAAGAGGTTGCGAGAGAACAGGCCCTGGTGACAATCGTGGCCGTGAACGGCGCAATGCGTCTGGCGCTTCATCAGTTCCTTCAGCTTCGCGGTCAGCCGCGTGTGTCCCTCTTCGTTATTCGGCGCGTAAGTCAGGACGATGTTGCCCTCGCGATCGAGTGTCACTCGGTTGGCCGGATCGGGCAGATCCTCCGAGGTCAGCCAGAAGTCGAGCGAGTGGTTTGCCATAATGTCGAGCGTGAAACCGGGCGCGATGGCCGGCGCTCCGGCGCTCAGCGTCACGCCGTCCAACTTGCCGACAAACGAGATGTGCCCCATCGGATACTCCCAGTCGTCCGAACCGAAGTAGAAGTCATTAACAGAGAGAGTCTTCTGAAATACCACTGGATTCGGGCACTTCGAGACCGCCATCAACACGGAATTAACGTGGCCCATGTAGTGCCGGCCCACCACGTCGGAACCGTTGGCGAGACCGTTCGGGTGCCGGTCATTGGCCGACCGCAACAACAACGCCGACGAATTGATCGCACCGCACGAAACCACCACGATGTCCGCGGTGTAAGTTGCCGTAGCGCCGTTCTGGCGCACCACGACGCCGGTTACCTCGCGGCCCGAATCGCTGGTCACCAGCCGCTCGACGTAGGCGTTGGTCATCATCCCGACGTTCGGATACTCCAGCGCCGGGTCCACGCCCAGCACCTGCGCGTCGGACTTGGCATACACCAGGCACGGAAAACCATCGCACGTACTGCAGCGGATGCACTTACTCGCGTGCGGATTCTTCTCGTCCAGTTGCACACCGAGCGGCGTATGAAACGGTCGCAGCCCCGCTGCCGCGAAATCGTCGGACAGTTGTTGAATGCGCGGCTCGTGGCTAATTGCGGGGTGAGGGTAAGGGCCACTGGACGGCGGATCGGTGGGGTCCTCGTCGCGCTCGCCGTGGACGTGGTACAGGTGCTCGGCCTGCGTATAGTAGGGTTCGAGCTCGTCGTAGGAGATTGGCCACGCCGGCGAGATGCCGCCGTGGTGGCGTACCGGGCAGAAGTCCTCGCGGCGCAGGCGGAAGAGAGCGGCGCCGTAGAATTTGGTGTTGCCTCCCACGCAGTAGTTGGTATGCGGATGCAGTGGCTTGCCATCGCCGTCATGCCAGACTTCCTTAGTCTGGTACTTGCCCTCCACATTCACCGCTCGAGTGTTCCAGTTATCTTTTTCCCGTCGGACGTAGTCTCCACGTTCGATGAGCAGGACGCGCTTTCCGGTAGGCGCGAGTTTGCGGGCGAGAGTGCCGCCGCCGGCACCGGTGCCGACGATGATCACGTCGTAGTGTCGATCAACGTTCATTTTGTAGAGCTCCGTAATTGCAGCGGAAGATACACCGCTGGTTGTTGTGATGGTGATACTTGATGCAAAACACAGGGCCGCTTCGATACAACCGGGCGGCCGCCAGCATCGCAAAGGTGGGCGCGGCCACGTAGAGCCAGAACGCGGTCCAGATTCCCGAGGGCAGCGCCGAGGCGAACGAGCGCGCCGGGTTCATGCTCATGCCGGAGAGCGGCGATTCAAACGTAATGAATGTGGCGATCAGGCAGCCGGCCACCCACGGAGTGAATTTCGACCACCGGCGCGAGTTCGCCACGCGCAGCACTACCGATACCAGCAGAAACGCGATCGCAAACTCGGCGGCGAGCGCAATCCACGGCCCTTCCGGCCCCGGCGTGGTCGCGACATAGTGCACCTCGGCGACTGCCGGCCCGAATACCCGGCCCGCGAGGACGGCGCCCGCCGTGCCACCCGCGATCTGCGCAGCGATGTAGAACACCGCGTCCCAGGCCGCGATCCTACCGAGAGTGAAGTAAGCGAACGTGAGCGCCGGATTCATCTGCGCACCCGACCGCTTGCCCCACGGCGAGTAGATGATCGCCACGGCAGTCAACCCCATGGCGATACCGCCGGCCAGACGGCGGGCGAAGTCGCCTTTGAACAACAAAGGCAGCAGCACGCCGAACCCGCAGGCCGACATCGTGAATGTGCCCAGTGCAGCCGCTTCCATCAGATATTCGGGCCAGTGGGCTCTTAGTGCTTCGATCGCTTTCACGTCCGCTAGAAGACGCGGCGCGGCACAAATATTCCTTGGAATATTCGCGGCGGTTGGGTGGATGTTCCGGCAGTATGAACCCACTGAATGTCCTGATCGAGATGAATATCCGCTGGCTAGGCCAGGCCATGGGGCTGCTGAACCGCCTGAATGACGCTGAATACGCGACCTGCCCAAGCGGTATGGAACCGCACCGCGCGGGCGGCCACCTGCGGCACATCATCGAGTTCTACCAGGCATTCCTCGACGGCCTGGACTCTTCGCATATCGACTACGATGCGCGGCGGCGCGACCCCGCCATCGAGCGTTCCCGCACCGCTGCTAACGCGGCCATCCAGGCGATTCTGCGCGGGCTGCACGCGGCCGGACCGCTGCGCTCGGAACGCATCATCTGGGTGAAGATGGAGGACTGCCCGGCCGTAGTCACCAGGCCTTTCATGGAATCTTCCGTCAGCCGGGAATTGCAGCTACTCAGCAGCCACACCATTCATCATTTCGCGCTGATCGCGATGACGCTGCGGCTACACGGAGTCCAGTTGGACCCGGAATTCGGGATGGCGCCTTCCACCCTGCGTTACCTCGCCGCGCGCCGGGAGGCCGCGTAATGTGCACGGTGAGCTGGCTGCAACAGCCTGGGGGCTATCATCTGCTCTGCAATCGCGACGAGAAGCGGACGCGCGGGCTCGCCGAACCGCCTCGCGTGATGGAGACCGCCGGCACCCGCTACATCGCCCCTACCGACTCCGATTTCCGTGGCTCCTGGCTCGCCGTGAATGAATACGGCGTTGCGCTCTGCCTTCTGAACGGCGAGGGGCACAACACGAATGCCAGCCGCAGCCGCGGATTGATAATCCCCGAACTGATCCGCGCCCGGTCAGCGGACGCTTGCCTATCCCTGTTCGCGCAGCTTGACCTTAGCCAATTCGCGCCGTTCACGCTCCTCATGCTCGAACCTGCGATGCCCGCGGCACTTGCCAAGTGGAGCGGCGCGCGAACCTCGATCCTCACGGCGGTGCGGGCGCCACTCACGTCTTCCTCCTACGAGCCCGATAGCGTCCGGATCGAGCGCTTACACACATTCGCCCGCCACCAGCCTACCGACCCGGCCGGACTGTACCGCTTCCATACCAGCCATGCGGGAACGTCCGCCGCTCACGCTCCCTGTATGCACCGTGCGGACGCCGCGACGGTCAGCTTCAGTTGGATCGTCGTCACCGCGAGTGAAGTCCGCTTCCTATACCTGCCTGCGGCTCCGTGCCAGTCCACTGCGGGTGAACAGCAAATCCTGACCCGCGCCGCTTGATTCGAGGATCATTATGGGACAACTCATCGCCATCGCACTCGCGACCTTCGCGAGTGAAGACTTGACGTGTATCGCCACCGGCACGCTTATCGCTAGCGGCCGCCTCGGCCTGTTGCCTGGAATTCTGGCCTGCGCGGCCGGCATCTACCTCGGCGACCTGCTGCTCTACTTCGCAGGGCGTCTGGCCGGACGGACCTTCGTCCGCCGCCTCGTCAGTGCGGACCGCCTCGTGCGCGCGTCCGAATGGATGGAGCGGCGCGGCGCGAGCGTGGTGCTCCTGAGTCGCTTCACTCCTGGCCTGCGCTTGCCGACTTACGTGGCGGCGGGTCTGCTGAAGACGCGCTTCTGGACCTTCAACTCGTACTTCCTTGTCGCCGCATTGTTATGGACGCCGCTGCTCGTCGGAAGTTCGGCGCTATTGGGCCGCAGCCTCCCCGGCGCGCCGTTTGCGCTCGCGGCGGCCCTCGTAATTTGGCAATTCCGGAGCCGGCTGGCGCGATACCTGCGGTCATGGCGATGGGAATTCTGGCCGGCCTGGCTCGCCTACTTGCCCGTCATCCCGTACCTCCTCTATCTCGGTTTCAAGCATCGCTCGTTGACGCTGTTCACCGCCGCCAATCCCGGGATTCCCTCCGGCGGCTTCGTCGGAGAATCGAAGTCCGCAATCCTGGCACGCTTGCAGCGCGTGCCCGCGTTCCAGGTGGTCAAGCCTGGCTCGCTGACGACGGTCGCCGAATTCCCCGTGGTGCTGAAGCCGGATGTCGGCGAGCGCGGGACCGGCGTCGCCATTGCGCGCTCGGACGACGACGTCCGGCGTTATCTCTCCACTGCAGCCGCGGACACCATCGTGCAACAGTATGTCGGCGGTCTCGAGTTCGGAGTCTTCTACTATCGCCGTCCCCATGAATTGAGCGGCCATATCTTCTCCATCACCGAAAAACGCTTCCCGGAAGTCACCGGCGACGGCGCGAGCACGCTCCGCGAACTCATCCTGCGCGACCGGCGCGCCGCTTCCATCGCACATGTCTATCTGACCGGGCAAGCCAAGCGTGTGCCCGCGGCAGGCGAGCGCGTACGCCTGGTCGAACTGGGTTCGCATTGCCGGGGCGCGATCTTCCTGAACGGCGCGCGTTATG
>JBDTPR010000548.1:0-4905 GCA_039932635.1 Candidatus Solibacter sp. | reverse complement strand
AGTTCGCCAGGCGATCCTCGAAACACGCCGGTAGACCGTCCCTGGGGGCGCAGCGCCTTGATTTTTCAGGCACTTCGCCGCTCGGACCATATGTTAGATTAAGGCTGGTGAGCAACCTTTCCGCCGTTCTACAACACTTTCCCGGCCAGAGAATCCTGATTGTCGGCGACGTGATTCTGGACCGGTATTGGTGGGGTGAGGCGTCCCGGCTGTCGCCCGAGGCGCCGGTTCCCGTAGTCCGGAAACAACGCTCCACGGTGCGGCCGGGCGGAGCTGCCAATACGGCCGCCAATCTGGCGGCACTAGGCGCCGTACCCATCCTGGTGGGATTGGTGGGCACAGATGGCGAGGCCGCCGAACTGCAGGCCGCATTACTGGAATGCGATGTGGCGGTAGACGCTTTGATCGTGGAAGCCGGGCGCCCCACCACCACGAAAACGCGCGTGATCGCTGCTCACCAGCAGATTGTTCGCGTGGACGATGAAAATACCGAGCCGCTCTCGCCGGAGAGCGAAGATCGCGCGCTGGAGGCGATCACGCGCCAATTGGACGCGGTCAACGCGGTGGTCGTGTCGGACTACGCCAAGGGTTTCCTGACGTCAAGGTTGCTGCAGTCCGTGATCGCGGGCGCGCGCAATGCCGGCAAGCGCGTGCTGGTGGACCCCAAGGGCACGGACTTTTCGCGCTATCAGGGCGCCACACTGTTAAAACCCAACCGGCTGGAGCTCAGCATTCTGACGGGACTGCCGGCGCGCACCCACGAGGAGACGCTGGCGGCGGGCTACCGGCTCTCGGAGCTTATGCCGGGAGTACTGATTCTGGCCACTGAAGGCGCCGACGGCATGACACTGTTCGCGGGACCGGGAGAAGTGGAGCATGTCGCCTCGACGCCGCGCCAAGTGTACGATGTGACGGGCGCGGGCGATACCGTTTTGGCCACGTTGTCGCTGGCAATTTCGGCCGGTGCGACGCACCGCGAGGCCATGGAACTGGCCGCCGAGGCCGCAGCCATCGCAATCAGCACCATGGGCACGGCGATTGTGGAACGACTCCAATTGCAGGCCGCTGTGGATAGGCTAGTGATAGGCCGTCCATAACTAAGGTTAAGCATTCCCCAGTGAGTGCATGTCCTGGTACTGTTGGTGCCAGGGCTCGAATCCGCCGATGGTACAATTGGTGCCAGACGCATAGCCCCGCGTCCGCACAGGCCAGATGTCGCAATGACCACCACTCCCTACTCAGCACCGCGTCACCCGTATGCTCCGGGCAGTTTTACGCCCGCGTCGGTGGGAGAGGAGATGTCGCAATTTGAGCGGCTGGGTTTCAATGTCCTGCTGGTTTTTATATTCCTGACGATCAGCCGCATCTTCGACGTGAAGTTCGGTGGGCTGCATATCACCGGCGCCGCTTTCCGGGTGGTACTGGCGATGGTGCTGTTGAGTCGCGCCTTTGTACCCGCGCTAAAGACCCCAATCGGCAAGGCGATGCTCGGCTTCACGGTTTGCATGTGCCTGTCTGTGCCGTTCAGCGTGTGGCGGACCGGCAGCAAGAATATTTTCATAGGCTGGGCCGGATTTTCGTTCGTCGCTTTTCTGGCAGTGGCCGGGCTGGTGGGGAATTATCAACAGTGGTTGAAGGCGCAGCGGGCGTTGTTGGGAGCTCTTTTCGTCTTCGTTGTGATCACCAACGTGTTCGGCGTTCAAATAAGCGGCCGGTTGTTTCTGGAACAGGGCAAGTTCGCCAATCCGAATGAGATGGCGCAGATTCTCCTGTTGGGCCTGCCGATGTGGGGCGCGGCCATGGTGAACACCATGTCTGGACCCAAAAAGGTCTTCGCGGGTGGGGTGATGCTGCTGATGCTGGCCACCACCTTCCGGACCGGTTCCCGCGGTGCCATGATCGCCTTCGTGGTGATGATCATGGTGGCTTTTATTCGCGCCTCCATCATCGATAAGTTGAAGCTGATCATGGCAGGAGTGCTTTTTGTTGGCGTGGTAGTGACCATCATGCCCGGCCGTCTGGTCGCGCGCTATAAGACGGTAGCCGGCGACGTGGACACCGAGGACAGCGAAATGGACGCTGCCATGATGAACAGCGCCGCCTCCTCGACGGACAGCCGGCGCCAGTTATTGATGCACAGCCTGATTTTCACCATGCGGCACCCGATTTTCGGGGTTGGCCCCGGAATGTTCACGGTGGCCGACGACGAATACGCGAAGTCCCAGGGTAAGCGCAAGGGATCGTGGCTGGGTACGCATAACAGCTATACGCAGGTATCCAGCGAGATCGGCATTCCGGCGTTTCTCTTTTATCTGGCCGCGGTTATCCTATCGCTTACGGGTCCCTTGCAGGTGTACCGGAAAACGCGCGGCGATCCGCGCCTGGAACAGATGGGGACAATCGCCATGGGTCTGTACTACACCATGCTGATTTACGCGGTGACCGTGTTATTCGAGCATATCGCCTACACCGCAATGTTGCCCATTTTCGGCGGCTTCGTAGCCGCCCTGGTGCGGGTTGCCGATGCCGAAATCGAGCGCATAAAGGCCGTACCCCTGCCCCCGACAATGTCTACTGCTATGTTCCGATCCTATCTGACGGAACGTCCGCGGCAACGCCAGTTGGGCCAGTCCTTGCAGTAGCCGAGTCCTTCGAGAGAAGCAACCACATTGCTAACCACACGCCTGCTATCGATTCTGATGCCCGTGTACAACGAAGAGGAGTATGTCGCCGCATCCATCCAGCGCGCCATGGAGGCGCCGTTGCCCCAAGGGTTGACTTCGGAAATCGTGGCTGTGAACGACGGGTCCAAAGATACCACCGCGGAGATTTTGAACCAGTTGGCCGCGGACCATCCCGGGCGCATACGGGTATACCATCATGCGACGAACCAGGGGAAAGGCGCAGCCATCCGCACCGCGCTCGAGCACGCGGCCGGCGAGTTTTCGATCATTCAGGATGCCGACCTGGAGTACGATCCTTCGGAATACCCCAAGGTGTTGGGCCCCCTGATAGCGAATAAGGCGGATGTGGTTTACGGCTCGCGCTTCCTGATCTCGGGCGAGCGCCGTGTGATCTACTACTGGCATTCGCTGGCCAACCACCTGCTGACCACGGCCTGCAACATCGCGGCAGATCTCAATCTCACCGATATGGAGACCTGCTATAAGGCGTTCCGCACCACGCTGGCGCGCAGCATCCCGCTGCGCAGTAACCGTTTCGGGATCGAGCCCGAACTGACCATCAAGTTCGCCAAGCGTCAGGCGTCAATTTACGAAGTGCCCATCAGCTATTACGGGCGCACATATGACGAAGGCAAGAAGATCGGCGCGATGGACGCGGTCAGCGCCCTTTGGGTGATTCTGCGCTGCGCAGTGACGCGGGATATTTATGTGGATCGCGGAGCCAGGATTCTGGATTCCCTGGCCCAAACGCGCAAGTTCAACGCCTGGATGGCGGATACGGTAAGGCCGTATCTGGGCAGGCACGTGCTGGAACTGGGATCGGGAATCGGCAATATGACGCGGCACCTCTCGCGCGGGCGGAAGACGTACACGGCCAGCGACATCGACGAGGAGCATATGGCGCGGCTGCGAGTCCGCTTCCTCGGCCGTCCGAATCTCAAGATTCGCAAGTGCGACCTGTGCGACCCGGTCGATTTCGCGGAGTTGCGCGGCAACTTCGACAGCGTGGTCTGCCTGAATGTGGTGGAACACGTGGAGGACGATCTGGGAGCGCTGCGCAATATCTATTCGGCGCTGCAACCGGGAGGCTGCGCCGTGATTCTGGTGCCGCAGGACCAGAAAGCCTATGGCACGCTCGATCAGGTGCTAGGCCATTACCGGCGCTACTCAGAGGCGCAACTGCGCGCTCGCATGGAAGAGGCGGGGTTTCAGGTGGAGCGAATCCTCCACTTCAACCGCGTCACGCGGCCGGGTTGGCGCTTCAACGGACAGGTTTTGAAGCGCACCTCCTTCAGCCGTTTCCAACTACGCGTCTTCGATTCGCTGGTGCCTCTGTGGCGCAGGATAGACCGGTTCTTCCCCTGGCCGGCAGTATCGGTAATTGCGGTAGGCAGGGTCCCGGACGGAACAGGTTCGCGATGAGCCTCGCAAGCGCCTAGCGCAGATTGAACTTCTTCATCTTATAGCGCAGGGTATCGCGCGTGATGTGCAGCAGGCGGGCTGCCTGGGTCTGGTTGCCCTCGGTCTTCTCCAGGGCCCGGACCAGCAAGCTGCGCTCGTTATCTTCCAGCGACAAGGCATCCAGGGGAGTTTCGGCGCCCATGGGAATGCCGTTGTGGATGGCGCCGCTATCGGGCCGCGTGATCGCAATCGGCAGGCTGGCGGCGCTGATCACGGAACCTTCTTCCAGGATCATGGCGCGTTCGATGGCATTGCGCAGTTCGCGCACATTGCCGGGCCAATCGTGGGCCATCAGGAGTTTGATGGCGCCGTCGCTGACGTTGTCGATCTGGCGTTTGAATTTCCGATTGTAGTGCTCGATGAAGAAGCGCGTCATCGGCACAATGTCTTCGCTGCGGTCGCGTAGCGGCGGGATCAGAATCTGGATCACGTTGAGGCGGAAGTACAGATCCTGGCGGAAGGCGCCTTCCTTGACGGCTTCGCGCAGATTCTTATTGGTAGCGGCAATCACGCGGAGATCCAGTTGGATATCCTTGAGACCACCCAGGCGGCGGAAGGTCTGCTCTTCCAGAACCCGGAGAAGCTTGGCCTGCAGCATGAGGGGAATTTCCCCAATTTCATCGAGGAAGAGCGTGCCCTTGTCGGCCAGTTCGAAGATGCCGCGCTTTTGGGAACGCGCGTCGGTGAAAGCGCCTTTCTCGTAGCCGAACAATTCGCTTTCCAGCAGGGTTTCCGGAATGGCTGCGCAGTTGATGGCGAT
>JBDTPR010000547.1:0-4907 GCA_039932635.1 Candidatus Solibacter sp. | reverse complement strand
GGTTGTCGGGCGACCAGGCGTAAAAGCGATTGCCGCCGAAGGGCGGCCGCGGGAAGTGTCCCTGCGACAGCACGCGAACCTGCTTGCCGGCCACATCGTAGACGCACAGTTCCTTGAAATTGCGCACGAAGGCGAGCAGTTTGCCGTCGGGACTCCACACGGGCGCGGTCTCGGAGCCGGAGTCGGTGGTCACCCGGGTCTCGGTGGCTGCGCCGAAATCGTGGAGATACAGATGGTAGTTGCCGTCGCGATCTGAGACGTACACCATACGCTTGCTGTCGGGCGACCACGCGATCTGGTTTTCGTTGGCGGCCGTGCGGCTGACGCGCGCCGCGGTGCCGGCGTCGCGGGATGCGGCGGCGAAGACTTCGCCATGCACGGTGAAGGCCAGTTTACGGCCGTCGGGCGCCAGGACGAGGTCGCGGAATTGTGTCGTAAGCGTGAGGTGGCTGACCTCCGGCGTGCCGGTGGCGCCGCGGCGCGCGATCTCGATTTTCGCCGCCTTGCCGGTAGCGGTGTCCAGCTTCCAAATGGAAAAATCGCGCTCGAAAACGATGGTCTTGCCGTCGTAGGAGATGCTTGGCCAGAGTACCCGTCCGTCGCGGAATTGCGTCACCTGTTCGGGCGCACCGCCCTTGAGGCTCTTCTCCCACAGGTTCTCCGCGCCGCCCTGGTCGCTCATGAAGTAGACACGCGCGCTATCGGCGCTCCACATTGGCCAAAGGCACTTGTAGGCTCCGCCGGCGAGCTTCTCGTATTTCGGAGTACCGCCCAGGGTCGCCATCCAGATTTCAGACTCGTCGAGGTGGCTGTGACCGTGACGCCACCATTGGCCCGAGGTATTGCCGCGTGCCGTGAAGGCCAGCATTTTGCCGTCGGGCGAAGGCGCGGAGAAGAACTCGGTGACGTAGCGGTCAGCCGTGACGGGGACGGGCATGCCGCCTTCGGCGTTGACGCGGAAGACGTCGTTCATGCCGCTTACGTCCTGCGCGGTGGAAGAGAAGTAGAGGTACTTGCCGTCGGGGGACCAGGCATCGAGCTGCTCGGCGCCATCGTCGAAGGTGATGCGGCGAAGCGCGCCGGTGCCGAGATGGAGGACGTAGATATCGCCATTGCCGGTACGGTTGGAGACGAAGGCGAGGCGCGTACCGTCGGGCGAGTACATGGGGCGCGTCTCGTTGGCGGGGTGGGATACCAGCAGGTGCGCCTCGCCGCCGGCCAGCGAGGCGGACCAGATGTCGCCGCCGCTGACGAAGGCGATTTCGGCGCGGTCGGGGGCCACGGCGGGCTCGGTGAAATATGGCGCGGCTTGCTGCGCCAAGGCGGAGGTGAGGGGCAAAGCCACTGCCAGGAAGGAAAGCTTGCGCATCGGAAATCGCCTTTCGAATTCACAGGCTAGCAGATGCGCAGCGGCCTCAGGCGGGGCTCAGCGAGCCGAGACGACGAATTGATTGCCGTCGGGATCGAGCATGATGATGAAGGCGCCCCAATCCTGCTTCATCGGCGGTCCTTTGAATTCGACGCCGCGCGCGCTGAGTTCGTCGTAAGTGCGCTGCACATCGTCGCATTGGAAGGAGACTGCGGTGAAGGTGCCGATGCGGCTTTCGTGCCCGTCGGGCGTGAACAGCACCAGGCTGGTCTCCGCGCCGGGAATTGAGAGCTCGATCCAGCGCTGCTTGCCGCCCATCGGTTGGTCGGTCAGAATCCGGAAGCCGAGTTTTTCGGTGTAGAAGGCGAGGGCGCGGTCCTGGTCCGAGACGGGCACGGACGCAAATTTGATGGCTTTGATCATGCAGCGAGAGTAGCCGGGAACAGCGGGGGCGTCAATGTCGTACTTGCTGCAATAGTAATTGATACTATAGTTAATAATATGATAGCGGTAGACGACTATGTGATGGATGTCCTGATGCGCGACCTGGTGGGTCATGATCGCGCGCCGTCGGCCTTCCTGGTGTATCTGCACCTCTGGGCGGAGTCTGAAGGGCGGAAGCGTGCGGCGGTGCGCGCCAGCCATCAGACAATCGCGGAGACTATCGGCCTCTCGAAGAGCGCCGTGCAGAAGGGCGTGCGGCGCCTGGTGCGCCGCCGGCTGCTCAAAGTGCACAAGGACTCGGTGACGGCGACGCCGGAATATCGCGTACTCCACCCATGGCGTCGATAATCGGAGTAAAATGTCTTATATATGGTCCAAATGGCAACGGTACGCGATTTTCTTGCACAGAAGCGTTTCGGGTTCATCGGTGTATCGCGCCAGTCGAAGGACTTTTCACGCAGTTTATTCCGCGAATTCCTGAAACGTGGCTATGAGCCGGTCCCGGTTCACCCCGAATCGACGGAGATCGAAGGCGTGCCGTGCTTCGCGCGCCTTGCTGACATTCAGCCGCCGGTGGAAGCAGTATTATTGATGACCACTCCGAGCGTCAGCACCGTCCTCACTCAGGAATGTGTCGAGTCCGGCATTAAGCGGATATGGTTCTACCGCGCCACGGGTAAGGGCTCGGTGAGCGCCGAGGCGCTCGCGACTTGCGCGGCGAACGGGATCGCGGCGATCCCCGGGGAGTGCCCCTTCATGTTCTTCGACGGCGCCCAGTGGATCCACCGCTTCCACGGCTTCGTCAAGAAAATTACCGGCGTCTACCCGGCCTGAACGGCTACTGCGCTTTGTGGTTATCCAGCTTGCCGTCCCACTGCAGGTAGAAGGTGCACCGCGTGTTGGAGACGCACGAAATCCGCTGAACTTCCTTGGCGGGGAGGAACGCATAGCCGCCGGATTCGAGCACGGTCTCCGCTCCGAAGCCCACGCGCACCGAGACCTTGCCTTCGGCCACGATCACGCGCTCATTGGCCGAGTGCCAGTGCGGCGCAATGACATGTCCGGCGGGGAAGCGGACCAGCAAATCCATGCCTCCGGTCTTGGCGTCCTCGCGTAGGAAGACGCTTTCGGAGCCAGGCGGATCTCCCTTTTCATGCGTCCATTTTGCGTCGGCGACGTTGGTCGCCACCGATTGCGCGAGCGCGACTCCGGCGGCGATCAGAAAAATCGTAAGCTTCATGCACCCTCCAGGCAACCAGCTTATCCGTGAGCGGCAGAGCGCGTCTTGGACAAATGCGACATGAAGTGGCGCGCCAGGTCATCGCTGGCCAGAAGGTGAGTGGGAGCCTCGCCGGCCAGATCTCGGAAGTCGCGGATAAGATGCGCCTGATCGTAGTACCCGCACTCGGCCGCCGCGTCCACCCAACCGGCGCCGCCCTCTTCCACCGCACGGAAGACGCGTTGAAAGCGTGCGATGCGCCCGAAATGCTTGGGCGACATGCCGATGCGCGTCCTGAAACGCCGCTCCAACTGGCGCGTGCTCACACCGAGCGACTGGGCCGCCGCCCCGACATCGGGCAGCAGCGAGAGCAGCAGCGCGGCCGCGTCCACCATGGGGTCGGTGTCCCCGCGCTCCTGGCGCAGGATTGCGGCTTCCACTTCGGGTAAGGTGCAAATGCCGTCGAGGCCGCGGAGGCCGAGTGCTTCCGCGGATACCGTCTGGCCGGTCAATTCCTGCACCGGCATTCCGAGTAACTGGCCCACCCCGCCGGGGCGGAAGCGGACGCCGATGATGCGGGCCGGTCCGGCGCCGCGCAGCATTAAGGGCCCGGTAAGCTGGCCGGCGAGGAAGCACCGCGGCTGCGACTGCCACGCGCCATTTTCCAGGGCCTCGAATGGCTGTGCGAGATTCAGAATGAGTTCGGCGCGGCCATCGGGCACCACGCGCTGCACGCCTGAAGCGTCGCCCTCCAGGACCCAGTAGCATTCGATCAAGCGGCTCGCATCCTCACCCGGCGCGAACTCCCGATATCGCATACCTGCCAGGATACAGGAGGGCAGCGCTTCCGCACCAATTACCGCGATCGCCGTGAGTCACCGCCAATCAGAGATGGAATGAGAAGGCCGGTCCCCCGCGGGACGTTTTAAAATCCCAATTAGGCGCACTCGATTAGGTGCAAAAGGAGACCGGCTTATGAAAAAGGATAGCATCGCGAACTTGCAAGTGACTAGGAGTCAGATCCGCCGAATGGCAGCAAAGCAGAGGCTGACGATAGGATTGGACCTGGGAGATCGGACGAGCCGATACTGCATTTTGAATGAGGCTGGAGGGAAAGCGAGCGAAGATCAGGTGCCGACGAGCAGAGGGGGACTGGAAGCGAAATTTGGCAAGATGGGGGCGTCCCGGATCGCTTTGGAAGTGGGGACGCATCACCGTGGGTAAGTCGGCACCTGGCGGGGATGGGGCACGAAGTGATCGTGGCGAATCCACGGAAGGTGCGGCTGATCACGCAGAGCGTGAAGAAGAACGATCGAATGGATGCCGAGCAACTGGCGCGGCTGGCCCGAGTGGATCCGCAGCTGCTGGCGCCGATTCGTCATCGGGGCGCGGAAGCGCAAGGGGACCTGGCGGTCATCCGGGGACGGGCGGAATTGGTGGATTGCCGGACTGCGTTGATCAACACGGCGCGCGGGTTGGCAAAGCCGATGGGGGAACGGCTGAAGAGTTGCGACGCCGATTATGTGAAGGAGTCTCTGGCAGAGGGACTCAGCGAGGCTACGCAGAATGCGATCCGGCCATTATTAAAGAGCGTGGAAGAGATTAGCAAACAAATCGGAGCGTACGACAAGAAGATCGAAGAGATCGAGAAACGCTACCCGGAGACGAAGGTGCTAAAGCAAGTCCATGGAGTGGGTCGGCTGATCGCGTTGACCTTCATCCTGACACTGGAAGATGCGGAGCGCTTCGCGCACAGCCGGGAAGTAGGGCCGTACTTGGGGCTGACGAGGAAGTTGCGGGACAGCGGCGAAAGCCAGCCGGAGTTGGGGTGACTGCGAGGTCGCGGCGGAACGACGGGAACCGGACAACCGGAAC
>JBDTPR010000546.1:0-4908 GCA_039932635.1 Candidatus Solibacter sp. | reverse complement strand
CGGCGCGGATCGGCAAAACCGGCAAAATTGCGGGTGTTTTATCCCGGCACTGACAGAGCGCCGCGGTCGCCATCGTGATGCCGTTCTTCGGACGGCTCTTCGACCTGCACTCGTACGCTACGGCCTTCTGGATTGCCGCGACGATTCCGATGTTGGGATTTCTGGGTTGGATGGTGTTGAGTAGAGAGGGAAGGGGAACGCAACGGGCGGTGTGATTACCGCCGGCACCCCGCGTTCCGTGCTGCGAGGTCCCGGCGGCTTGAAAGGGCGGTACGCTTACTGGCAGCTGTTGAATTTAAACCCGACGATCCGGGTAGTCCAGGCGGCGCCGTTCGAGGCATTGGTGTATTGCGTCGTATACCAGAACGTGCAATCGTCGGCGGGATCGACCTGCATGGTGCTGTAGTCCCCCCAACGTTGGGCGCTGGAAGTCTGATTGCCCGCGCCGTTGACCACGGTGAACTCTCCGCGCACCGTGTTTCGAATGTCGTTGCGGAGACGCCCCGAGATGCGAATTCCAGGGTTGATAGTATCGCTCGACACGCTGTACCCGATGCCGATATTGCCGAGTTTGTCGGTTGCCGCAGCGCCCATCCAACGGTTGGTGGCGTCGGGGTTGAAGTTTACATTGTTGTAAACCTGAGGCGGGTTGGCGCCGGGATTGCGGATCTCCACCAGTTGGATTCCGGCCTGCGCACCGCCCGTGGGACCGACACTGGTCGTAAAGACCAGAGCCTCACGATTGGCGCCCAGGTTCCGATAGGCCAGGCGGTACATGGGACGGAACGAGAGTGTGTCCAGTCTTCGGGTTGTGCCGGGTTGGTGCACGCAAGCGCCTCCGCCGTCGCCGCAGGCTCCGATCACGCTGTTGTCGAACGGCATCGCCACGAAGCTGTCGGTCGCGCCGCCGTAGCCATCGTTGAGGGTCGAGTTGGCGGGGGTTACGAAGTCCGGCTTGAAGCGCCTCAACTGCATTGTGTACGGTGGTGCGTTGAGAGTGAACCAGTCTGTGGAGATCATGTATTGCGCCGCGTTCGCAGGCGGGGCGATGGTGCCCTCGAAGTCACCGGGTAGTGAGCCAAAATGGGTAGCGCTCAGCCCCGCGAAGCAAACGGAACCGGCTGCCTGGCCCAGCAACATCTTGGGCCGGTCGAAGGCACAATAACGGGAGCCAGCGTAAGAGCCCGAGCCGGTGGACGTGCTGTAGCTGAAATCGTTGGTGGTAATGTAGTATGCATCCGTCCAGACGCCGAGTTTTGGATAGTCCGGCAACCGCGGGATGATGTACTCGTACAGGTTGAAGACGCCAGTAGCGTCATTGGTCTGGGAGACCGCGATGCACAATGCATAGGGAGCGGCTGGATACACCCTGAAGGGGCTCGCCGTTCCGGTAGCGGTGGCGAAACTGAACTGGCTGAGCACCCACCGATTGGCCATGCGATCATACTGCAGAATAGGGTCGCCCTGATTCCGGGTCGCACAAATGCTGGCGCCGCCGAGGCCCGCCCAGATCTGATTACCGTTCACATATCCGGTTCCGCCCAGCAGCGGCGCGCCGGTCGCCTTGTTCAGCACCGTCAACCTGACATTGACCCATTGCACGATCTGATTGTTGCCCACCGCCAGGGTAGTGTCCGGCGGCAACAAGCCCTGCTCCACCCAATTGGGAAAGCCATTGCCCAAGCCTTGGAAATTCCCCGCCACGGTGACCGGCAGGGTCCCGCCGGAGGTCTGGTTGTACATCCCCGATACGGCCGAGGTCACTGTGTTGGTCGTGATACGGCTCGGGTTGGTCGTCGGCTTCGGAAGATACAGGATATTTGGGTTGATCTCTTCTTCGTCCGGGTCCACGGCGGGCACAGCAGCACCCAGATTTCGGGCGGCGTACGTCCGGAAAGCCTCGCTCACACCGGTCAAGGGTGCGGGAAGCGACTCCGGAGCCTGCGCGCTTAATGCCAGACCGGTGACGGCCGTCAGTAGTAGAAGTTTCTTCATGAGATTAGGCCCCCAACGCTTTCTTGCGGCGGAGCAGCCACGCTGCCAGCAAGCCGCCGCCGACCAGCGACATCGACATCGGTTCGGGGGCGTCAGCCACCGTTAACTCGAATGCCAATTCGGCGGAATTGCCGGTCCAGGGCGGGCCGGACAACACGTCTAAGCTCGCGCTATTGCCGCTGTTCCCGTCCGACCAAGACCAATAGAAGGAGCCGTTCGGAATCGTGTTAGAGGGGCCGTTGTGGAGTGCCAGCCAGTAGGTTCCCGTCCCGAGCGTCGCGTTAATGTTCAAGGTGTAGGCAAATTCGTCCAACCCAAACACGTTGAATCCAGTAGCCACACCGGTCGCCGCGGCATTTCCCGAGGATATCGAGCTTCCCGGGAAGCCGGAAGCATCCGAGTAGAACGCCCAATCCATCGTGCCCGAGAAATCGGCGGGGGTGAATTGCAGTGCCCAGAACTTAATCTGTGTGACCTGCGCTGAAGGGCCCGCGACGACAAAATCGTCCCCTTCGATAAAAGCGTTGAGGTCCGAGGCGCCGGATTGGTTGGATGGTCCGTTGCCGATTATTGAAGCCTGCGCGAGTGTGCCGATAGACAATGCCAGCGCGGTTGCTGCGAAAATGTTGATCCTTGACACTTGTGGGTCCCCTCCTTCATCCGTTAGCACCACGGTTCGTAACCGAACCCTTCGGGAAATGTAGCTAAACGACCATGCTCTACGGACAGGATAGTAGGTTTGCAGGATTGGGGACCGAAGTCAAGGTTTTGCTAAAAGTAGGGGGACTATTTCTACCAGCGATGAGGACTATTCCCTTGTAGATAGGGGACTCCACCGAATTTCGTGACGTTTTCCAATAGCCAGAGCGATTATGAGGGCAGGGCTTAATCGTAAACGTAGTGCAGCAACTTCTTGAGGTCTTCCCACGCCTCGCGCTTCGGCTCCACGTTGTACGCGCGCAGCAGGTACGACGGGTGGTAGGTCACCATCACGGGGATTTCCTGCCATTTGAACCACTTCCCGCGCATTTTGGTGACGCCTTCTTTGTGCCCGGTGAGCGCGCGCGCCGCCGTCCCGCCGAGCGCGCAGATGGCCTTCGGCTTGATGGCCATCAATTGACGGTGCAGGAACTGCCCGCAAATTTCCATTTCCTCGGGTTCCGGCGCGCGATTCTCCGGCGGGCGGCACTTCACCACGTTCGCGATGTAGATGTCGGCGCGTTGCAGGTTCATGCCTTCCTTGCGCGCCGTGCCCTCGATCATCTGGGTCAGCAGTTGCCCCGCGCGGCCCACGAACGGAATGCCCTGCGCATCTTCGTCAGCGCCTGGACCCTCGCCGACGAAGACGACCGGCGAGCGCTCATTGCCCACGCCGAAGACGATCTTGTTGCGGCCTTCGCACAGCTTGCAGCGGCGGCAATCGCCGATATCCGCGAGGATCTTCGGGAGCGTGTCGTCTACGGGTGCGAGCGGCGGTAATTCCATGGAGTCCCCATCAGAGCCGCGACCGTGAGGGAGCGGTGGTTTTTCGGCGACGGGCGTCTGCCGGTACAGAGTCTTGAAGCCGAGGTCCTGGTAGAACTCGAGATATTGGCGAAGGGTTTCAGCGTCCATGGGCGGCGTGCAGAGTCAGGCGCAATTTCAGCGCTTCATCGAAAATCAAATCGGCGAGCACGCGCTTGGAGGCCCGCGGCAGCGCGATCGGCGGACCCGTACGCAGCGTCAGGACGACTTCGTTATCGTCGGTTTCAAACCCCAGATCGCGGCTGCCCACCAGATTGCCCACCACCATGTCGCAGTTCTTGCTCTCCAGCTTGCGGCGCGATTCCTGCTGCAGATTCTGCGTCTCGGCGGCAAAGCCGATGAGCAGGAAATCGCCTTTCTTCCGCCCTAACTCGGCCAGGATATCGGGCGTCGGATCGAGTTCCAGCGAGACGCGCGCGGCGGTCTTCTTGACCTTCTGTTCCGGCACGTTGCTCAAGTGGAAATCGGCGACGGCCGCCGCCTTGATCACGATTCCGGCGGCAGGCAGGTTCTCCATCACTTTGTCCCGCATCTCCGCCGCAGTGCGCACGTTGACCACTTCCACACCGCGCGGCACAGGCACGTGGACCGGGCCGGAAACCAGAATCACGCGCGCCCCACGCTTCGCCGCCGCATCGGCCAGCGCATACCCCATCTTGCCGCTCGAGCGGTTGGAAATATAACGCACCGGGTCGAGCGGTTCCTGGGTGGGACCGGCGGTGATCAGCACGGTTTCGCCGTCCAAATCGCGCCGCGGATTGCCGTCGCGTTCCACCGCCGCCGCGATCGCTTCGGGATCTGCCAGGCGCCCGGGTCCGGTCATCCCGCAGGCCAGATAGCCGCAGCCCGGTTCGACGATGGTGTGGCCGCGCTGCGTCAGCGTCGCCAGATTCGCCTGCGTGGCCGGATGCTGCCACATGTTGACGTTCATGGCGGGCGCCAGCACGACGGGTCCGGTGAAAGCCAGATAGAGAGTGGTCAGGAAATCGCCCGCGAGTCCGTGGGCGAGCTTCGCCATTAGGTCTGCCGTTGCCGGCGCGATCACCAGGACTTCGTGCTCCTGCGCTACCGAAATATGCTCGATGGCGGATTCGATGGCGAACAGATCGGTGAGGACCTTGCGCCCCGTGAGGGCGGCAAAGGTGAGTGGGCGGACGAACTCCTCCGCCGCGGCGGTCATCACGGTTTGCACCTGATGGCCTTGCTGCATCAGCATCCGCGCCAGTTCCGCAGCTTTATATGCCGCGATTCCGCCGCCGACCGCGAGGAGGACCTTCATACGAATTTACAGCAGGGAATCGGGCAGCGGGTCGTGGTGGCTGTTCGCCAAGGGACCGGTCAGGTCGTACTTCACCAGGCCGCGGCGGACTTCCTCCATGGCGATGATGG
>JBDTPR010000545.1:0-4917 GCA_039932635.1 Candidatus Solibacter sp. | reverse complement strand
CAGCAGCCGCGAGGGTAATTCGGACTGAGCCGAGTCGCCGGCCGTTCGCGCGTCAGTCGCCAAAGCGTAGGCGGAAAGGGCGTCGTCGAGCGAGATGGTCCCCTTCACCTCGCGGATGTTCAAACGGCTGATCACCGGCAGCGCCTTCACGCCACCGCCGGCGAGCCTGCGCATGGCCGCCTCGAGCGGATCGTCTTCGAACACCGTCTGCGATCCATCCACGTGGGCGATCTCGGCGAGGGTTGTGTCGGCATGGCCGCCGGCAACTGCCTGCTCCAACTCTTCGATGCTGACGACGCCACGGAACCCGCCCTCATCGACTACCGCCCAGGCGCCGCGGCCGCGATCGATTGACGCCAGTACCTGTTCGATGCGCTCCGACGCGGCGAGGACCGGAGCGCTGGAGTTGTATGCATGTCCGACGGTCAGTAGAGATTCACGAGCCTTGCTGCCCGATGGCAGGTGAATGCCATCCTGCTGCTGCAGCGCCTCATAGATCGGCGCCTCCTGCAGCCGGCTCGAAATGAAATAGCTGATTAGGTTGGCGATCATCAGAGGCACGACAATCGAGTAGTCGCGCGTCATCTCAAAGATCATGATCACCGAGGTCAGCGGGACGCGAACGATCCCCGCGAAACACGCCCCCATTCCGACCAGGGCGTACGCACCCACGCTGCCCGTATAGTCCGGCATGGCGAGATGCGCGAGGGAGCCCACCGCGCCGCCGGTCATCGCTCCGATGAAAAGGCTCGGGCCGAAGATGCCCCCGGCATTGCCCGAGGAGTAGCAGGTCGCCGTTGCAATCAGCTTCAACACCACGAGCAGGGCCATCGCCGTAATCACCAGTTGCCCGTTCAGCGCCTTGCCGACGTACGAATACCCGACTCCGAGCACTTCGGGATACCACCATCCGAGCAACCCGACGGTCACGCCGCCGATGGACGGCATCAGCCACTGGAAACGGCGCGACACCCGCATGAACTGCCGCCGCTGCCACAAGAGCAGCTTGACGAAACTAACGGAGACCAGTCCGCCCACTACGCCGAGTGCCGCATAGAAGGCGAACTCCACCGGATGGACCAACTGATAAGACGGCACGTGAAATAGCGGTTCGTCGCCCAAGAAGAGATGCAACACGATCCACGAAGTAGCCGAACTGAGGACCACGGACCCGAGCACCGGCGCATGCATGTCCCCCATCACTTCTTCGAGCGAGAACAGTACTGCGGAGATCGGTGTATTGAACGCGGCCGCCAGCGCTGCCGATGCGCCGATCGGAATCAGCGCCTTAATACTGGCCGACGAGAGCTTGAGCCGCCGTCCCAACGCAGAAGCAATGCCTGCACCCACATGCACAGAGGGGCCTTCGCGGCCGAGCGCGATGCCACTTGCAAGGGAAATCGAACACAGGCCGAATTTCCCCAGCACGGTGCGAAAACTGATGTATCCGTCGTGCAGGAACAGCGCGGCCTTCGTCTGCGGAATGCCGCTGCCGCGCGCATTCGGGAAATAGCGAAAGAGAAGGAAGCCACTCAGGAGCGAACCGGAAATCGGGATCAGCACACGCCGCCACGCCGGACTGCCCGGAGGATAGAGACGTCCACCGAGGTTCTCAGTGACGTAGATGAACAGGACCACGGCGAGCCCGACAATTCCGCCGATGATCAAGGTCAAGATCAGCAGGATCTTGTCTTCGTGTGGCTGCCCAGCCGTCGACCGAGGGTTCCCCATCTCTCTCCTTCATCGTAGCCCGCGGCTTGCGGTAGGAATGTCGAATCAGATACGAAACGGGCGGAAAAGATTTCTGCGGAGTCCTTATCGATACCCGAGGTTCCGGCATTCCCAGTCCCCGCACGGGATCAAACACCCGCGGCCTTGAGCGCGGCCAGCACCCGATCGTCCCGGAAGGGAACTCGCCGGATCCGAACGCCGGTCGCGTCGTAGATCGCGTTGGCGATCGCGGCCATCGTCGGCTTGAGCGAAGCTTCACCGGCGCCGTATGGCGGCAGGTCGGGCCGGTTCGGATTCGGATCGCCGTTCACCAGCACGATATCGATGCGTTCCGGTACGTCAGTATGTCGAAGCGTGGGATGCGAGATCCAGTCCCGGCTCGTCACCTTCTCGGTGTCGAACCGGACTTCCTCGTGAATCGAGCGGCTCAGCCCGTGGAGGACGCCGCATTCCACCGTGTGATGCAGGCTCTCGGGGTTCACCACCAGGCCGCAATCGTGCGCGCACACGATCCGCTTCGCCCAGACGTGGCCGGTCTTGCGATTCACTTCGACATCGACGATTTGCGCCGCGATGGTCTGGCCGCGGAATGAGTACGCGATGCCGCGTCCCGTAAGAACATCTCCGCTGCCGCGTGATTTCGGCGATGGGCGCGAATCCCAGCCGTATTTTTCCGCCGCCGCCTTGAGCACGGCAAGCGATCGGGCGCGCCTGAAACCCTCGTCATCGTTGGTACCCGCCTTCAGCAGATTCAGGCGGAATTCCAGTGGATCGGCTTTCGCTGCCGCCGCTAATTCGTCAATGAAAGACTCGGCTGCAAACGTGGACTGGGGGCCATTCGGATCGCGCAGATTCCCGGTGCGAAGCGGCGTCTCCCAGATGCTAGGCAGGCCGACAACATCGCCCGCCATTTTCCGATTAGGAATCACGTACATGTCGGAAGGCATCGCACTGCTCCCGTTGGCTGGCCTTTCGCGCCGCTGCCCCATCAGTTGTGCGATCAACACGGTATCCGGCTCGTTGTAACCGAGGTGATTATAATCGCAGGAGCGGGCATTGTAGTCGTAGCCGATCACGCGGCCCTGCGCATCCAGAGAACCGCGCATCTTCACCAGGAACGCGGGGCTTTTGGTGTCCCAGGCGGTCTCCTCGTCGCGCATCCACTGCATACGCACGGGACGTTGGATCTCGCGCGCGATGTGAGCCGCCTCGCAAGCCGCATCCTCGGCCGCCGTGCGTCCGAATCCCTGCGGGCCCTGCATGTAGACTACACGGACGCGATCCTGCGGCATTCCCAGGAATGTCGCGACCCCTCGCCGCATTCCGTAGGACTTCATGTCGTTCGAATAGATGGTCATCTGCCCGTTAGACGGGTCGGCCGTAGCGTGTGCGCCGGCAAACGCCGTGTGTCCCTGAAAGGGTATTTCGTACTCGGCTTCGATCGTCTTCGCCGCGCCTGCAATTGCCGCATAGCCCAGTGCGGCTGGTTTTGCCGTGCGCATGTAGTTGAACAGATCTTCGGAGGTGGGAAACGGAGCCGTCGCCGGCTTCTCCCAGGTCGTTTTGAGTTCGCGGGCAGCGCGGATGGCCTGCTCTTCCCGTTCGCACACCACGGCGACGTAATTGCCTTTGCTGACGACCTTGAGAAAGCCCGGCAAATTCTTTACCGACATCTCGTCGATGCCGGTGAGCTTGGCGCAGGCGAATGGCGGCTTCACATTGCGCGCGTGCACCATGCCGGGAAGCTTCACGTCCACGGCCCATTTCAGAGATCCGTCCACTTTTCCTGGAATGTCGTCCCGATGTAGCGGCTGGCCCGTGTACTTGAGCTCCGGCACCAGCTTGGTTTTTGCCTGACCGGTGACCGCGTTGACATTATTGCCGGTCAGCGTGACATTGAACTTCTTTCCCCCGATCAGTTCGCCGTAAGTAACGCGCTTCGAACGATCGGCCTTCACCGTGATGACGGCGTTCTCGACGGCGACCTGATCGACCGGCACTCCCAGGCGCGACGACCCCATCTCGAGCAGCACGCGGCGCGCTTCGGCTGCCACACGGCGCATCGGCCACGAATCCCTTTCCATCGCGGTCGAACCGCCTGACCCCACCTGGTCCACGGTGATGTCCGTGCTTCCCATGATGCACGTGGTCTTGTCGAACGCGATGTCGAGCTCGTCGGACATCAACTGGCGGAAACCGGTTCCGGTGCCCTGACCAGGGTCCGTTTTGCCGACATAGAATGTGGCGGTGTTGTCGGGATGAATCACGATCCACGAATCGATTTGCCGGAAATCGGGAGTTGGATAAGGGCCGGGCCCCTGGGCTGCGGCGAATCCGAAGCTCACCGCGAGTAGTCCCGCGCTTCTCAGGAAGTCCCGGCGATTCGTCACCAGCAGTTCTTCGATCTGGCTGGGTATCTTGTCGGAGAGGCTCATGCCACCACCTCTTTCTTAGAAGCAGGCGAGACCTCGGCCAGGGTTTTGGCCGCCCGTTTGACGGCCGTTTGTACCCGGTAGTAGCTCATGCAGCGGCACAGCGTTCCGTTCATGGTTTCCCGGATCTGCGCGTCGGTGGGATGCGGATTCTTGTCCAGCATGACCTTCGCCGTCAGGATTTGGCCGTTCTGACAGAAGCCGCACTGCGGAACCTGTTCATCGATCCAGGCCTGTTGCAGCGGGTGTAGTTTGCCGTTCGACGCCAGCCCTTCGAGCGTGGTGATCTCGCTTTTGACCAACGAGGTGGGCATGACGCAGGACCGGACGGCGGCGCCGTTGATGATCACCGTGCACGCGCCGCACTGGCCGAGTCCGCAGCCGAACTTGGGCCCCTGCAGGCCCAGATCATTACGCAGAACGTACAGCAGTGGCGTGGCCGGTTCGACATCCACCGTGTGGGAACGGCCGTTTACCTTAAGTGCGATCTTGCTCATTGATCCCTCCTCGTGCCCTGGCATCCAGGTTGTTGACAAAATTATCAGCCTGAACCGGCGCCGCATGCAACCAGCTTGCTTTCGCCGCCCGTAAAACACGGCAAATTTCTCGCGAAGGGTGGACGGTTCCGGATCATGTTCTACAATTCGAATTGCTGGCAGCCCTACCCTAATGAACCCAAGCGATTCAAGCAACCCAAAGCCTCGCGCGTTGGAAGGCATTCGCGTACTCGACTTCTCACACGCGCTTGCCGGTC
>JBDTPR010000544.1:0-4926 GCA_039932635.1 Candidatus Solibacter sp. | reverse complement strand
AACGTGTCGGTGGCGAGCCAGATTCCGGCCGTGTTCACTTTGAATGGCTCGGGGACCGGGCAGGCCGCGGCCATCAACAACAAGGACGGCGGGATCAATGGCGCGGCGCGTCCGGCGAAGGTGGGCGATTTCATTCAGATCTACATCACCGGCGCGGGGCAGACCAATCCTGCGGGTAGCGACGGAGCGGTCAATGCACCTCCGCTGCCGCAGCTCGTGGGCGCGGTGAAGGTCACGATCGGCGGACAGAATGCGACGGTGAATTTCGCCGGCGGCGCACCGGGGTCGGTGCAGGGCGTGATTCAGGTGAACGCGCAGATTCCATCAGGAGTTACCGTGGGCAATGCGGTGCCGGTGGTGGTGCAGGTGGGGACTTCCAATTCGCAGCCCAGCGTTACTGTTGCCGTCGGGAACTAATTCAGACGGGCTCGGAGTGCGGGAGTGTTCCTTCAACGCAGAGGCGCAGAGAACGCAGAGGAAGACGCAGAGAAAACCAGGACTGGACTTCAGGCATTAGCCGGGTAACGCGTTTTTTGGGTTTGTGTTCTCTGCGTTTTTCTCTGCGCTCTCTGCGCATCTGCGTTGAAAAATCACTCCGGCGTGATCACCATCTTGCCCACACTGTCCGCATAGTGCTCGGTGAGCGTGAACGCTGCTGCGATGTCCGAGAGCGGCCGCGTGTGCGTCACCAGCGGCGCGAACCAGGCTTGGCGCGCGGTCAGCAATTCGAGCGCCTCGTGCGATTCGTGGTTGGAGCGGCGCACATTCAGAATCGCCAGTTCCTTGCGGCGCATCGGCGAGACTTCGAAGGGCACCATCGCGTCGGAGTGAATCCCCGTCAGCACCACACGGCCGGCGTTGCGCGAGGCGCGGATGGCGGCATTCGTGGTGTCTTCCTTGGCAGCGCAATCGATGGCGCAATCCACGCCGCGCCCGCCGGTATCGGCCATAATCTGGCGGGCGCAATCCACCTCATTTGGGTCTAGCGTTACGTGGGCTCCCATGTGTCGCGCCAACTCGCGGCGGTGCGCCACCGGGTCTACGGCCCAGATGCGTCCCGCTCCCGCCACCTTGAGGCAGGCGATGGTCAGCAGTCCGATCGGTCCCACGCCGAACACCGCCACGGTTTCGCCCGCCTGTATGGCGGCGAATTTCATGGAGTGCATCGCCACCGCCAGTGGCTCGACAATGGTCGCCAGCTCCATCGGAAGTCCCGGCGGGATAGCCAGCAGATTAGTCACCGGCAGGTTGACGAATTCGCGGAAGAAGCCGGGATTGCCCGGGTTACTCAGGAAGCGAATGTTGGCGCAGACATTGTGGTGTCCGCTCCGGCAAAATTCGCAGTGGTAGCAATAGAGTGCGGGTTCCAGCGCGGCGCGGTCGCCCGCCTGCCAGCCGGTTACACCGCTGCCCGTCTTCACCACCGTGCCCGAAGGCTCGTGCCCCAGCACCATGGGGTACACGCAGGGTGTGTCGCCCACCGCGCCCTCGGCGTAGGAATGGATGTCGCTGCCGCAAATGCCGACGGCGTTCACGCGCACCTGAATTTCACCAGGGCCCGGATCTTCGATGGTCTGTTCAATCAGTTGAAACGTTCGGGGAGCAAGTAGTTGGGCAACAAGCACTATGGGAGTCCTACAGCCATTGTAAAATAGTGCTTGCATGAAGAATTTCCGCCAGTTTGAAGCCGGACCCGACCCCTTTGGCCGCAAGTTCCAGGTTCTGTTTAAGTGGATGCAGACCGCGATCTCGCTGCGCCACGCCGATACCGTGGACGTCAAGTTCATCCTGGTGGACGAAAACGGCGAGCGCACCGCCAAAACCATCGCCCTGCCGCACGTCGATCTTTTGGAGATCGCCAAGGAAACCGGCCGCAAGATGGACGACCCGTGGTGTTCCCGCCTCGGGGCCATGCACCTCATTCACCTGGTAGAGACCGGCGAAGACATGGAGAAGGACCTGGTCACCGTGCCGCGCGCCGATTTGAAGGCCTACGCCCTCAGCCTTGCCGAAACCGAAAACGCGGCAGTCCGCGCCGGCTAGCGCCAGTGATACGATAGCTCCGACCGGATTTTCCGGTTTCAAGGAGCTCCATGTCCAGCATTCCCCCAGAAGCGCAGTCGCGTGTGAAGACATTTGACCCGCTGGTGTTGGACCGGTCGGTCATCGCCCTGCCGCTGTTGCGGGAAATGGAAGCGGACCTGGTGCGGGTGAAGTTCATCAAGGACAACTATCCCGACGACATTATGAAATATAACGCCGCCATCGAGTATCCAAAGGTGCTCCCTGATGACATGGACGTGGCCGCGGCCGAGGCTCTGGTGGGCAAGATGGTGAAGACGGCGGCGGACGGCGCCGTGGATGCGTCAGCCAAGCGGGTGGCATTGAGCGACGATCCCCAGATCAGCGCGTGTCACGAAAAACTGCTGGCGGCGACACAGAAGCCGCAACTCGGCAACTCCTTCGACTTTGACGGCGTGCACTATCAGTTTGCGGATCTCCACGCCGCCGTCATACGGCGTTTCCTGGCGGCCAACGACCGGCTGGCGGAAAGAGTGGTGGTGCACATCTATCCCAGCCGGTTCGAGATCATCATCGATCTGAATCTGGAGCATCCCAGGGGTCGGGAAGTGGCGCGGCAATGGGTGTTGAACAACATCGAAAACGCCAAGACCCTGGAGGGCACGCGCGACGCGGGACAGGAAGTGCACGTCGAGAAGGACCAGCCCAGCAGTCAGTATATTTTCGCCCGCCTGGAAGCGCGCGCCATTCAACGCCTGGTGATGTTGGACATGGCTTCGGCCAAATTGAGCGCTCACATGGTGTGGGCGGTTAAGCTCCGGGAGAAGACCGATACTGAAATTCCGGCGGCCGTCAGAACTCCGGAGTATCAAAAATGGCGAGACAAGCTGGTGGAGTTAGGCAAACAGCAGGTTTCGGCACAGGCGGATGAGGCCGATTACGCCGCGCTGACGGCGGAGATTCGAGCGGCGGTCAAGGCCCTTCCCCCCCAGTTAGGCATCGTGCCGCTTGACCCTCCAGTGGACGCTTTCCGGCACCGCGCCATTTACCACATCTGGCCCGATTTCGAAGTGTCGGCGGCCATCAACCGCTCCATCGCCACGGTGAAAGCCAACGCCGCGCAAAACTCCTTCGCCGCCGATGGCGCCGGCATTACCTGGGCCGTGATGGATTCGGGCATCAATTGCGATCACCGGCATTTCGCCAAGCACTCCAATATCGAAAAGGATTCGCCATTGCACCGGGACTTCACCGTGGACGGCAGCGGGCCGTTCAACGACGAGAACGGCCACGGCACGCACGTCGCCGGCATCATCGCGGGCGAATGGCACGCGGAGACCGGCGAGACGCGCCCGATCGCCATTTCGCGCTATTTGAAGACCGAGACGGGCGACGTGGAGTATCAATCCACTCCGCTCGACCAGATCTGCGGCATGGCGCCGAAATGCAAGCTGGTGAGCCTGCGTGTGCTGGATGAGGATGGCAAGGGCGCGGTCAGCAATCTGATCGCGGCCATCAATCACATTCAGGAAAAGAACGGCTACGGCCGGCGGTTGGTGATCCACGGGGTCAACATGAGTCTCGGGTATAATTTCGAGCCCGAGTGGTTCGCGTGCGGGCAGAGTCCGCTCTGCGTCGAAGTGGACCGCCTGGTGAAGACAGGCGTGGTGGTGGTGGTAGCGGCGGGCAACACCGGCCATGGCACGCTGAAATCCGATATCGGCGCTACCAGCGCGGGCATGGCGCTCACCATCAACGACCCGGGCAATGCCGATCTCGCCATCACGGTGGGCTCCACTCATCGCGATGCGCCGCACGTGTACGGCGTCTCGTATTTTTCTTCCAAGGGCCCGACCGGCGATGGCCGCTTGAAGCCCGATCTGGTCGCTCCTGGCGAGAAGATCATCTCGTGCGCCGCCGGAACTCTCAAGCAGGACGGCGCCAAAGGCCGTCCCTGCGATTATGTGGAGACCAGCGGCACCAGTATGGCTGCGCCGCATGTCAGCGGCGTGATCGCGGGCTTCCTCTCTGTGCGCACCGAATTCATCGGGCAGGCCGAACGCGTCAAGGACATTTTTGTGTCCAGCGCCACCGACCTGCGCCGCGACCGGTATTTTCAAGGAGCGGGGCTGGTGGACCTCATGCGCGCCATTCAATCCGTCTGATTCATTCGAAACGAAAGGGGCAATACATCATGTCCGACATCGCTGGAATTCCTTACGTGGAGGCGGAGTTCGATAAGAACGGCGCCCTTCAAAATCCCGTCAACCTGCCTCCGGGCGTGACGGATCTCTTCGTCATCTCGCACGGCTGGAACAACAACGCCGAGGACGCGCGAGGCCTGTACCGGCGCCTCTTTCAGAACTTCGTGGCAGTGGCCGCGCCGGGCGATTTGCCGGGAAGGAGTTTCGGGATCGTCGGTGTGATCTGGCCGTCGAAGGCCTTCGACGAACTCGTGGCCGCTTCCGGCGTGCCCGGCGAGGCGCAGGGTTCCGCCAGCTTGGGCAAGGCGCACGACTCGGCATCCCTCAAAGCGTTGGAGGCTAAACTCGAGCGCATGAAGGATTTCTTCATCAGCGCTGCCGAAAGGCAAACTATCGACGAGGCCAAGGCGCTGCTTGGCGACCTGGAAGACAAGGCTTCCGCGCGCAATGCCTTCGTGGACAAGATCCGCTCCCTATTGAATAAGGGCGCCGCCAACAAGGAGGACGCCTCGACCGCGTTTTTCAATCAGGCGGGCTCAGACCTGATGGACAACCTTAAAGTTGACGAGGAAGATCTGGATGACGACCTGAAGGGGCCTGGTGGCGCGGTGGCGCTGCCTCTCGGAGTCGGTACGGCAAATAAGGTGGAAGGCGGCGCGGCCTCGTTGGGTTCGATTCTGGCGGGCTTCAAAGCGGCTGC
>JBDTPR010000543.1:0-4935 GCA_039932635.1 Candidatus Solibacter sp. | reverse complement strand
GCCGATGCGTTCAGGCACACCGTGACCACGCCCATGCTGGATTCGTCGCTCTCGATGGTGTATTGAAAACCAAAGAAGTAGTAGCGCGCGGTCTGCTGGTAGTTATCGAGCACCCGGTAAATACCATTCTGCAGAGCCAGTCCGCGATCCAGCACCTCGATGGGATCCACTGGCGGAAGCAGGACTGAGCGCCGAAGGCGTGCGCTCACCACGCGGGCATCTTGCGGCAACAGGCGGCTGAGCCGCTCCAGCCATTCGACTTCGTCGCTTGACCCAGCCTGAGTGCCGAAGCGTAGCGAGAGCCACTCGCCAGACTCCAACGCCGCACCCATCTCGGCGGGAAGAAGTGCGCGCACGGCGCCGTCCTCTCCACTCTCCACAAGAGCGCCGCGGCTGACGAGCAAGTCTTTCGCCCAATCGACGATGCGAATCATCTAGACCTCGAAATCGTGGGCGAAGAGGGCTTCGTCCAACTCCTGAACCTTGACGTGGTGTCCCTTCGCATCCAGAAGGCGCCTGGCCAGGTCCTCGAATGACTGCTCCACATCGCCCGATTCACTGCCGGCGATCCACAGGTCCATGACGATTTCGGCGAAATCGCGGGCGTCGTCGAGCGTGCCGAGTATGGCATCCATCTCGCCCACCACCAGTTCGAACATGTTGACCTTGTCGTGCAGCACACGCAGAATCTGCTCTTCGACCGTACCCTCCTGACAGTAATTGAAGACGAAGACGTCGTGGTCCTGGCCGATGCGATGCACGCGGCCCACGCGCTGTTCAATGCGCATGGGGTTCCAGGGCAGGTCGAAATTTACGATGGTGTCGGCGAACTGAAGATTGCGTCCCTCGCCGCCGGCGCCAGTGGAAAGCAGCACGCGGGACCGGTCGCGGAAATCCGCGATGGCGGCGTCCTTGTCGGCGCGCGATAGATCCCCGCTGAAGACTGAATAGGGGATGTTGTGCTGGTCACAAACGCGCTTGAGGTGATCGAGCGTGGGAAGAAACTCGGTGAAGACCACGGCCTTCGATTGTCTCCCCGCCAGCATGCTGCCCAACTGAAATCCCTTGGCGCTCTGGTCCAGGCCGGCCGACAGGTCGAAGATGGCTTCGAGGTCGCGACGGCCGGCGGCATCCACCCAGCTGGCATCTTCCAAAGCGTGGGCGGCGGAGCGCGCGAGCGCCTGCGGACTGCTGCCGGCCTGCCGTAGCATCAAATCGAGCGCGCCGGCAGGTGCGTGCTTGCCCGACTGCTGCCGGTAGCGACCGGCCACAAATCGCGACACTCTTTGGTAAGTCTCCTCTTCGGTTTTGGAGGGTGTCACGGGGACGCTGGCGGCAATGCGGCGGGGCAGTTTGACATCCGCCGCGGCGCGCGTATTGCGGATCATCACGTCGCCGAGCATGGCGCGAAGCTGCTCGGGATTTTTGGGAGCCTTCGGCTTGCCGGGCGTTACATAGGCCTTGCGGAAGTCGGGTTCTGTGGCGAGCAGGCCGGGCTTGAGCAATGTGATCAGGTTGTACAACTCGATCAGGTTGTTCTCCACCGGGGTGGCGGTGAGCATCAGGATAAATTTTTTGCTGAGCGAGTCCACCAGTTGCCAGTTGGCGCTGGAGCGGTTCTTGAGGCAATGAGCTTCGTCCACGATCACCATGTCCCAGGGCACAGCCGCGATGGCCGCGGCGTGAAGTTCGAGCCGCGCCTGCGCGATGGAGCAAACCACGAGCGCTTCCGATTTCCAGAACTGCGTGGGGTCACGGCGGAACTCGGGGCCTTCGGGGGAAACCGGCGCCAGCCCGAATTTTTCGATCAGCTCACCCTTCCATTGCGAAACCAGCGAGGGCGGTGTGAGCACGAGTGCCTTGCGCACCAGGCCGCGCATCCAATACTCCTTCAGTACCAGGCAGGCTTCGATGGTCTTGCCCAGACCCACCTCGTCTGCCAAGAGCGCCCTGCCTTTGAAATGGCGGAGGACTTTGCGTACGGTCTCCTGCTGGTAGATGTAGGCGTCCACACCGTGAAGCGAGGGGAGACACAGAAGGTCCTCGAAATTCTGGGCCATCTGTAACTCGGTCCACTGCCGGCGCAGGAAGTAGTCGGCGATGGTTCCCCGATTAGAAAAGGCGGGCGCTGTGGGTGGGAAGAACTGCACGGCCACGCGCGGCGGTTCGGGGGGCTTGGGGGGCGGAGTTGCGGCCTGGGCGACAGGCGGAGGCGGCGCAGGTGCGGGGGACCGCGCGGGAGGCGGCGCGGTCTTTTTGGGCGCGGATTTTTCGGGCGCGGACATTGGCCGGAGGAATTTCACGAACGATTCGGCCGAGCTTCGCAGGCGCTTCGACTCGGCGTCGCGCAGCCCTTTGCTTGCGACCAGGTACGCACCCATCGCCTCGACCGCCTCCTCGATTTGGCCCAACTGGCGGTGGAGCACGGCGATGTTGTAGAGGGTTCTGGGCTGGGTGTCGAGCTTCCTCGACCGTTGCAGGTACCCAAGCGCCTCGGCGTGATGTCCGGCGGCGTCATGAATCTGGCCGAGGAAGTCGAGTGAGGGTACGTGATTGGGATCGAGGATCAGCGCCTTCTTCAGGGAGCGGTCGGCCGCCGGGATGTCGCCGTCATCGTACGCGTAGATGGCTTCGTTGAAAAGAACATTGGCGTCTTCGCGGTTGTATTGGCGCTGCTCTTCGGCACGGCGCTCTCGGAGGACCTGTTTGCGGCGCTCCTGGCTGGTGGGCTTGGGCATCCTGGTTTTGAAGTCCAGATTTTAATATAGCCGGAGGCGAGGGGCTGTTCTACTGCGTCGCGGTACGCAGGTGGAAGCTCTTTGGGCGCGTCAGGTAGCGGTAACCCAGATGCGAGAGGGTGCAGCCGTGGCCGCTATCTTTGATGCCAACCCAGGCCAGTTCCGGATCCAGATAGTCGCAGCGATTGAGATACACTGTGCCGGCGTTGGTGCGATCGGCGAGCGCCTCTCCGCGCGCGGCGTCCTCCGTCCAGACGGACGCAGTCAGGCCGTACGGACTGTCGTTCATCAGGCGCACGGCTTCGTCCTCACTGTCCACAGGCATGATTCCGATGACAGGCCCGAAACTCTCCTCCATCATCACGCTCATGCGGTGATCGACGTTGGACAACACGGTGGGCTGGAAGTAGTAGCCGGAACCGGGAAGACGGCGTCCTCCGGTGAGCACTCGCGCACCCATATCCACGGCCTGACCGATCTGCGACTCGATGTGGTCGCGCGCCTTGGCCTGCGCCAGTGGACCGATCCCCGTGCTTTCGTCCTCGGGATTGCCCACCTTATATTTCTCGACCTCGGCGACGTACGCGTCCACGAAGCGCTGGAAGAGCGGACGCATTACGTAAATGCGCTCCACGGCGCAGCAACTTTGTCCGCCATTGTAGAAGGCGCCGTCCACCAGATTCTCCACCGCGAACGTGAAGTTGGCGTCCTCGCAGACGAAGGCTGGATCCTTGCCGCCGAGTTCGAGCCCCATGTCGAGCAGTTGCGCCGACGCGGCCTGGTACACCTGGCGCCCGCCTTCCACGGAACCCGTGAAGGAGACGAAATCGACCGCGCGGGTGGCGATCAGGCGGCCGACGACGTCGTGGCCCACGTGGATCGAGGCGATCAGGTCCGGCGGCAGGCTGGTTTTGCGGAACGCCTCCGCGAACGCATCGCCGCATTTCGGCGTGAGGCGGGCGTGCTTGAGGAGGATGGCGTTGCCGGCGAGAAGTCCGGGGATGACGACGTTCACCGCGATCAGCAGCGGATAATTCCACGCCGGAATGTCGAGCACGATGCCGTGGGGCTCGTGGCGGATGAAGCGGCGGAAGCGGTCCTTCGGCGCCAGGGTGTCGTCTTGCAGCGCGGCCGGCGCCAGGCGAATCATGGCGTCAGCGCGGTCGAGTGTGGTGTCGACTTCGCGGCGCGCCTGGCTCAGCGGTTTGCCCATCTGGCGTGTAAGATCGAGCGCGATGGTTTCCTTCATCGCGCGAAAAGCGTCGATGAACTGGCGGCAGGCGGCCGCGCGTTCTTCCAGCGAGGTGGTGCGCCAGAGTTGCTGGGCGATCCGCATGCGCGCAACAATGGCCTCGAGTTCCTCCCCGGTGGTGGGCTGCACGGTGCAGTAGACGGCTTCCGTCGCCGGGTTGATCACGTTCCAGGATGATGATGTGCTCATGAGCTACCAACTCTGTTCGTAGAGTCCGAGAAGGTCTTGCTGGGTGCAGGGGCGAATGTTGGTGCGGTGGCAGGAATCCGCGAAGGCCTGCACGGAGAGTGGGGGCAGGCTCTCGCGGGACACCTTGTAATTGCGCAGTCCGGCAGTGATGCCGAGGCGCGCGATCATCGCCTCCACCTGCGTCACGGAGCGGTCGGCGGCTGCGGCGGGAGTGCCGCTGCCATCGCCGAAGAGACCGGCGAGGCGCGCGTAATGCGCGGTAGCGTCGGGCAGATTGAAGCGCATGACGGCGGGCAGGCAGAGTGAATTCGCAAGGCCGTGATTGAGGCCGAATTCCGTGGACAGCGGATGCGCCAGCGAGTGAGTGGCGCCCAGGTCTTTCTGAAACGCAATCGCTCCCATACTGGCCGCGACCTGCATGTAGCCGCGCGCCTCGATATCCTTGCCGTCGCGCACGGCGCGCTCCAGATAGCGTATGACGAGTTCCAGGCCATAGATGGCGATGGCGTCGCAGATGGGATGGAAGACGGGGCAGGTCAGCGATTCCAGACAGTGCGTGAAGGCATCCATGCCGGTGGCGGCAGTCAACAGGGGAGGGAGTCCCACCGTCAACTCAGGATCGAGGATGGCGCGCTTGGGCATCAGCCACGGGCTAAAGATGATGATCTTGCGGCCGAGCGCGTGCGAGGTGATGACCGACGAACGCCCGACTTCGCTACCGGTGCCCGAAGTGGTGGGCACCGCGTAGATCGGCAC
>JBDTPR010000542.1:0-4944 GCA_039932635.1 Candidatus Solibacter sp. | reverse complement strand
ATTTTCGGAAGTCATCATTTTCTCGGGCATGGAAGTAAAGGATTCGATCTCCCTGACTCTTTATCGCCCGAAACTGACCTTAAGTAAATCTCAAACTCAACTTGCAGATTTCTTTTTGGGCTGCCCTCGGCCCGGCAGCGGAAGCTCGATCAGTACGGCCGCCGACTTGATGTCCCGCGACAATGTGCTCCAATTCCTGCAATATCCACGCCGCTCGGAAATCGTTTTCGGTGACTCTCCCTTAATCGGGCGGTGGCGTAATGCGCTACGAAGCGCAGGGCAACGGAGCGTACCGCGTGTTCGGTCCGGACTTCCACGCCGACGTGCACATGTGCTGGACCGGCGTCGAGTGGGTTTGCAGCGTGGACCGCTGCAGCAACGTCATGGTGAACGCCTGGGACATACAGCTCTGGTGCGTCGCCAACATCGAATAGGAGCAATGACATGAACGGCACAACAGAGCGGTGGATCCGCGCGACGCTGGCGAACGACGAAGCCAGCAGCGACGCGGAGCTGGTCGAGCACTTCAAGACTGAGGGCGGGCTGTCGGCCGCCGAGGCGGCCGCGTGGGTAGCGCGGCGCGACGAATTCATGGGGAGGATCTGAATGCGGTACAAAGTGACACTGACGACGGACACCGGCGAAGTGATCAGCCAGTGGAATCTCTGCATGACCAACAGCGCGGAGATCGCAGACGAGTTCAACCTGAGCAGGCGCCCGGCGGCTCAGTGTTTCCTGTCGGAAGTCATCGAAGAGATGGAGCGCGCCGACGTGCGCGCGTTGAAAGGCTAGAATGTCCGAGCTACTGAAGATGTTGGACGAGGCTGGGTGTACACCGGGCGAAGTGCGCGCGTACTTAGCGGTGCACCCAGCGCCCTACTGGACGGCCGGCTGCCGCGTGTACTGCGTCGCGAATGAGCGTCTGACAGGCACGGTGCTTTCGACGACGGACGACGGGCGATTCGTGTACGTCCATTGGGACGACCAGGCCGGGCATACCGACCTGTGCGCGCACTACACGCCGGAAGAAATCGAATGGTACACGCGGCCAGCCGCGATGGAAGGAGCGGAGCCATGCACTGCGACCCGCAAGACACTCGACGCGGCTGCGCGATCGCGCTTGTCTGCCAGCGCTGCCAGCGCTGCCTGATTCACTGCACCTGTCCGCCGGCGGCCACGTCCGCCGAAGCGGCCGGGCGGCTGGAGTACGAAGTACGCCGGGCGTTCTTTGCCCGCAAGGTGATTACACGATGACACCCCTCGTTGAGAAGTATCGACCCCTAACACTAGACGGGTTCATCGGCATGGAGCGCCCTACGGCCATCCTACGCGCTCTCGCGGCCGAACCTTACGAGTCCGCCTGGCTGCTGCTGGGACCATCCGGACTCGGCAAGACCACGATGGCGCTCGCCGTCGCCGAGTTGATCGGCGGGCAAGTGCACCATATCCCCTCGCGTAACTGCGACCTGGACACGGTCGAGCGCGAAACGCGTAGTTGCCATTACGCGCCGATGTTCGGCGGCAGCCAGTGGCATGTGATCCTCTGCGACGAAGCCGACCAGATGACCCAGGCCGCGCAGCTCGCTTTCCTGAGCAAGCTGGACACGACGGCGAAGCCGCCCAACACGATTTTTCTGTTCACCGCAAACAGCACGAAGAAACTGCAGGACCGTTTCAAGTCCCGCTGCAGGGTGCTCGAATTCTCGCATCGAGGTTTGTTAGACGCGTTGGTCGGACTGCTGGCGAAAGTCTGGACCGCGGAGACGGCCGGGCCGGCGCCCGACTTCGTGCGGATCGCCCGCGCGAGCAAGCTGAACATTCGCGAAGCGTTGATGATGCTGGAGCTGGAAATGATTGCGCCATCGTCACCGGACCAGGTGGGCGAATCGTTGGTCGCGGTGTTCGCTATCGCTGACATAACGGAAGCGGCCGGCGCCGCCGAGGCCGCGCGATCTCCGGTCAGTATCGACGCTCAGTTTCTGCGGAGACAGGAAGCAGCGAAACGCGCCTGGGTAACCATGCGGGCCAACCGCGCCCGCCGCGCAGCCGCCGGATAAACATCTTGACACAATCTTATTACCCTGCCATACTCCACTTACAGGTTATTGACACAATCTATATGATGATGCCAAACTCGAACTATGCTGAAGACGAAAGCGACAAAGAAGAAAGCCCCGGCCGTAAAACGCGGGCGCGGTGCCGCACCGGGACATCCAGGCTGGGGCGGCCGTCCGCCCGGCGCCGTGATGCCGTGCGGTTGGGGTTGCGGCGAGACGCTGACCGCGCGCGAGATGCGAGAGCACTTCGCGATCTGCCCGAGCAAGCCGGTAATCAAAAAGAAGGAGTGAACTAAGATGGGCGAAACGATCATCAGTTGGGCGACGCACACATGGACGCCGGTTACCGGCTGTTCGAAGGTAGACAAAGAATGCCAGCGTTGCTACGCCGAGACGCTTTCGCTCAGACGCGGCTGGAGCAAGGTCCCCTGGACCGTCGCGAACGAAGCGGCCAATGTCATCCTGCATCCGGATCGCATGCGCCACCCGATGAGCTACCCCGCAGGCTCGCGCGTGTTTGTTACTTCGATGGGCGACATCTTCCACAAGGAAGTGCCCGACGCGTACCTGCACCAGTGCTTTGCCATGATGAACGCCTGTAAGCATCACCGCTTCATGGTGTTGACGAAACGGCCTGAACGTATGGCTGACTGGCCCGGCCCGTGGGCGCCGCACATTTGGGCGGGCACGACGGTAGGCCACCGCGGAGACGCCGCGCTGCAGCGCCTGGAAGATTTGCGGCGGACGCCGGCGGCGATCCGGTTTGTCAGCGCCGAGCCGCTGCTCGAAGACCTGGGCGACATCGACCTGACCGGAATCCATCAGGTGTTAGTCGGCGGCGAGAGCGGCGCCGGATACAGGCCGATGAATATGCGCTGGGCGCGCAGCCTGCGCGATCGCTGCGTCGCGGCGGGCTCCGCGTTCTTTATGAAGCAGGACGCGAGCTTCGTGACGGAGCGCCGCCCGTACCTGGTCGAAGAAAACGGCGATTGCTTCGAGTGGAAACAATGGCCCGACGATCTGCGCGCGCCGGTGAAAGTCCCGCCCGCCAGCGCCGCCTATCACCGCGAGCACTTCCCGATGTACAAGGCGGCGGGGGTATGACGTGGGAATAGCCCCTCTCCCGCTCTGCCGTCCGCTCCACTCCACTACACCGCCGGGCGCCTCCCAGGCGCCCTACGGGGCTTAAAACCGCGCTCCCGGCCTGCTCTTTTACTTCCCTCTACCCAATAAAACCGCCCCGTGTTATGCTTTCGCTGGCGAACCTGATTTTTTAACCGTGCGGCACTTGGGATTGAGGCGGGTTTGTACGAACCCGCTTCGCTTTGTGAATCGAATCAGCAACATGGAATAGCGCCGGGCGAACAGAAGGCGTAGCTAATAACTCTGTACAGAGTTGTTCCATTCGCTTGGTCTTCGCCGTTTCGCTTTAGCTTCGCCGTTCCAAAACGGCGGCGTAGTGCGTCATCTGGCCGGCGTGCCCGGTGTAGTAGCCAGTCCAACGCGTGAGCGAGTAGCCGACTTTTCCCGCCTTGTCTTTCACCAGGTCCTGCGCGATCTCCAGATACTTTTCATAGAGGCCGAAATTACCCAGCCGTTCGACTACGGCCTGCAGCGATTTGACATGCCAGCCGCCATTCATCTTGAGCGACGGGCGCAGCCCGTCGTTGACGACGAGCACGAGCTGGTCCGGAGACCGTCGCGATTCGAGGAAGGCATCGAGCACCGGCCACGGTTCGCCGTACGGATCGAGGTCGAGGAAGTTGACCGGCAGATGCGACCCGACGCCGGCGCGCAGTGCCATCAGACAGTCAGCCTCATAGACGGCCCAGTCCGGACGCTGGCGCGCGAGCTTCGCCGTCTTCTCGGGGTTCGTCTCGAATACGACGCCCTGGCGCAAGTGCGAGTAGCAGCGATCGTACAGCTTGCCAAAGCCGCCGTGTGTTTCCATCACGACGGGCGCCTGCAGCTCGCGCAGTGCTTTGATGCGGAGCGAGCTCTTGAGAACGAACGTCGAATTATCTTTTGGCTCGTTAGGTTTCAATGGGCGCCTCAAGTCCGGAGTGGGCGAGGAAGAATTCGCAAATCTGAATCAGGGCCTTGCCGCGGTTCGGATCGTGCGCCGCGCGGATCGCCTGTTCGAAGATCCCGACCTGCGTCGCGTAGAGAACAGGTTTGATCTGCGCCGCGGTGTCGCCCAGGTCGCGGCCGGAGCTGCCCGGCTCGCCGGGCTCGCTTGGCGCCACGTCGAGCAAGGTAGTCTTCTGCCCCTCTTCGAGCAAGTCGCCGAAGAGGCTGGCGAGCGAGGCGTCGATCTGCCCCATACCGCCGAGCAGGCTATTCAGCTTCTCGGCGTCGGTGAGTGCGGCGCCGCCGATCGAGTCGAGCGATGCGAGGATCAGGTCCTCTTCTTCGACGGTGAGATCGACATAGCAAACAGGAATGGAAGCCTCGCCGCGCGAGATCGCCAGAGCCACCCGCAAGTGGCCGTCGACGACGAAGCCGGTATGCTCGTTGACGATCGCGGCCGCCTGGACCCAGCCCACCCGGTCGAGCACGGCCGCGAGCGCGGCCTGCTGAGACTCGGGGTGTATCCGCCAGTTCTTAGGATTGGCGAGGAAGTCGCGCGGGTCGGCTTGGCCGTAGTGCGTGACGCGATTGCGCCAGGTCGGCGCGCCGGCCGGCGGGTTCTTTTTCTTCGTGCTCATATATGTTGATCCCTTGATGCGTTCGTACGGTTTCCCTTTGTCCCTACCGGCCTGCCGCCTCCGGCCACCCGACTACCCGCGGCCGGCGCCGCCAGGCGCACCACGGCGGCCCCACGCGGCATTATCCGGCACTTCCACCGGCGACCGCCTGCGCCGCCTGCGCCTATCGCCCCTCGATG
>JBDTPR010000541.1:0-4946 GCA_039932635.1 Candidatus Solibacter sp. | reverse complement strand
GGGCTGGCTGGCCTATTGCAAGGACACCGAGGGACACATCTTCGGCATGATGCAGATGGATCCATCAGCCGCTTAATTCGGGCAAACTCACCGCGGAAGGGCAAACGAATCGGCTTGCCGCCCGTCTACAGTAAACTTGAACTAAAGGAGTTCCCGCTTTGCTTAGACTCGCGAGTTTGCTCTCGATTGGTGGGTTTGCCCTGCTGGCGCAGACCGCCCCTCCCAATGCTTCCATGGTGCGTTTCGACGTCAAGGCGATCGATAAGGCCGCGGACCCGTGCAACGATTTCTACCAGTACGCTTGCGGCAGCTGGCTGAAGAGCAATCCGATTCCGGCCGACCAGGCGCGCTGGGGGCGCTTCAACGAACTCGACGAGCGCAATAAGCAGGCGCTACACGAGATTCTCGAAGCCGCCGCGAAGCCCGACCCGGGCCGCGACGCCGCCACCCGGCAGATCGGCGACTACTATGCCGCCTGCATGGATGAGAAGGGCATCGACGAGCGCGGACTCGCGGGACTCACTCCCGAATTCGACCGCATTCGCCAACTCTCCGACAAAGCGCAACTGGCGGCCGAACTGGCTCACCTGCACCGCATCGGAATCCCGTCGCTTTTCGATTTCTCCAGCGGCCAGGATTTCAAGGATTCCACCAAAGTTGTGGCGCAGTTGGACCAGGGCGGCATCGGCATGCCGGACCGCGATTACTACCTGAAGGACGACCCCAAGAGTGTCGAGTTGCGCCAGAAGTACGTGCTCCACGTGCAGCGAATGTTCGAACTCGCCGGCCGCGCACCGGACGTGGCCGAGACGATGGCGGCCACCGTGATGCGCATGGAGACGGAGCTCGCCAAGGGCTCGCTCGATAACGTCTCGCGGCGCGACCCGGAGAAGATTTACCACCCCATGCAGCGCGGCGATGTGGCGAAGCTCGCCCCCGTTTTCTCGTGGGAGCAGTACTTCATCGGCAGCAAGGCGCCGGCCTTCCAGGCGATCGTAGTCTCGCACCCGGACTTCTTCAAATCGGTGGATCGCCTCATCCAAACCGCTCCGATCGACGATTGGAAAGTATACCTGGGCTGGCACCTGATACACTCGTCAGTCGCCTTGCTGCCCTCCGCTTTCGTGAAGGAGAACTTCGATTTCTATGGCAAGACGCTCACCGGCGCAAAGGAAATGCGGCCGCGCTGGAAGCGCTGCGTGGATTTCACCGATAATCAGCTCGGCGAAGCCCTGGGCAGGAAGTACGTGGAAAAGACTTTCGGCGCGACTGGTAAGGAGCGTATGCTGAAAATGGTCCACGCGCTTGAGCAGTCGCTCGGGGAGGACATCGAGAAGCTGCCCTGGATGACGGCCGCCACCAAGAAGGAAGCGCTGGTCAAACTGAAAGCGATCTCCAATAAGATCGGCTATCCCGAGAAGTGGCGCGATTATTCCAGCATTCAGATCAAGCGCGATGACGCCATCGGCAACGGCTTCCGCGCTGACGAGTTCGAATTCCAGCGCGTGCTCAACAAGATCGGCAAGCCGGTGGATCCGCTGGAGTGGGGCATGACTCCGCCAACCGTCAACGCCTATTACGATCCGCAGATGAATAACATCAACTTCCCGGCCGGCATTCTGCAGCCGCCGTTCTTCGATAGCTCGATGGACGACGCGGTGAACTTCGGCGGCATCGGCATGGTCATCGGCCACGAGTTGACACACGGCTTCGATGATCAAGGCCGGCAGTTCGACCCCAAGGGCAATCTGCAGGACTGGTGGACGCCCGCCGACGCCAAGGAATTCCAGCAGCGCGCGGCCTGTGTGGACGATCAGTACGCAAGCTTCGCGGTGGCGCCGGGTGCGCACATCAATGGCAAGCTGACGCTGGGCGAGAACACGGCGGATAACGGCGGCGCTCGTGTTGCGTTGATGGCGCTGATGAACACCATTGGTAAGGACGCGAAGAAGATCGACGGCTTCACGCCGGAGCAGCGATTCTTCCTGGCCTTCGGTCAGGTATGGTGCTCCAACGAGCGCGAGGAAGCGGTGCGCCTGCAGGTGGCGACAGACCCGCATTCGCCGCCCAAGTTCCGCGTGAACGGAGTCGTGCAGAATATGCCCGAATTCCAGAAGGCCTTCTCCTGCAAGGTGGGCGCGAGTATGGTCAAGGCCAACGTCTGCAGAGTTTGGTAGGACCGCGGCGAAGCTCAGCGCTAATTACGCTTATGACCGGCCGGGCGCCCGCACGGTGTCCGCCCTACACAGCTACGATCGAAGGGCTCGCGGTCAGGAGTTTTGCTTCCCGCGCGTAGGCTTCCAGTTCGTTGTGGAACTTGGGGTCGGCTATTGCGATCAGGGCTTCGCAGCGCTGGCGTATGGTTTTGCCGTGCAGGTAGGCGATGCCGTGTTCCGTGATGACGTAATGCACGTCGCCTCGCGAGGTCACCACTCCGGCGCCGGGACGCAGGGTGGGCACGATGCGCGAAACGGCTCCGCTCTTGGCTGTGGAGGGCAGCGTGATGATGGGCAGTCCGCCCTTTGAACGAGCCGCGCCGCGCAGGAAATCGACCTGTCCGCCGATGCCGCTATAGGGCGCGAAGCCCATCGAATCCGAACAGACCTGTCCGGTCAGATCGACTTCGATGGCCGAGTTGATGGCCACCATTTTGTGATGCTGGGCGATCAGGAAGGGATCGTTGCAATACGCCGTGCGGTGGAATTCGAAGGTGGGATTGTTATCGATGAAGTCGAACAACAGCTTACTGCCGAGCACGAAACCGGCGACGACCTTGTGCGGATGGACTCCCTTGCGGTCTCCGGTGATGACGCCGGCCTTGATCAGGTCCACGACGCTATCGGGCACCATTTCGGAGTGGATGCCGAGATCCTTGCGATCGCGCAGCAGGCCGAGCGTAGCCTCGGGGATGCCGCCGATGCCGGTCTGAATGGTGGCGCCATCGGGAATCAGGCTGGCGACGTGGCGGCCGATGGAGCGCTGCAGATCGGTGACCGGCGAGCGCGGGTATTCGCTGAGCGGGTGAGACGTCTCGACGAAGGCATCGACGCGGCTGACGTGGATGAAGGTGTCGCCGAGGGTGCGCGGGCACTGCTCGTTGATCTCCACGATGACGTGGCGGGCGCACTGTGCGGCGGTGAGCGAAGCATCGATGCTGGGGCCGAGGCTCATGTACCCGTACGCGTCGGGCGGCGAGCACTGCAGCAGGCAGACATCGATCTCGATGGCCTTCGAAGTGAACAGCTCTTCGATCTCGCTGAGGAAGATGGGCGTGTAATCGGCACGGCCTTCCTGCACGGCCTTACGCACGTTGCCGCCGATGAAGAGGGCGTTGTGGCGGAAGTGGCCTTCGTACTCGGGGAGGATGTAATCGGCGATGCCCATGGTGGCCATGTGCATCACCTCGACGTCCTCTAGCTCGGGCCCGCGGCGGGTGAGCGCCTTGACGAGTTCCACAGGCTCGGCGCAGCCATTGTGCACGTAGACGCGCTGTCCGCTGCGCAACTCGGCGAGCGCGACATCGGCGGGCATGATGCGGGAGCGGTAGTCGCCGATCACGCTCGCCTCCCGCGCAGCGTGAAGACGCCGCGCGCCAGTTCGGCGCAGTGATCGATGGCGCCATCGACGCCGTGCTTAGCGAGGGTGAGTACGTAGGGGAGCATGGCCTGGCCGATTGCAACCGAGGCCGCGCGGCCCAGGTCAGCGGTGAAATTGGGAACGCAGAAGTGGGTGACGCCGTGGTGCACGAAGGTGGGCTCGGCGATGGTGGTGGGCCGGCTGGTTTCGATGCAGCCGCCCTGGTCGATGGCGATATCGATCACGGCGGAGCCTTTGCGCATGCTCTCTACCATGGCGCGGGTAACGACGTGGGGCGTCCGCGTGCCGGCGACGAGAATGGCGCCGATCACGATATCGGCGGCGGCCACGGCTTCGGCGATGGCATCCTCATCGGCGAGGCAGGTTTCGACCGAGGGCTGGTGCTCGACGAGGTGGCGGAGTTTGCCGGGGTCGCGGTCGAAGGCGGTGACGTGGGCGCCGGAACCGGCGGCGGTCCGGGCGGCGGAGAATCCCGCGGCGCCGGCCCCGAGGATGACGATGCGCGCGGGGGGCACGTCGGGCGTGCCGGCCAGCAGGATGCCGCGGCCGCCGGAACTGGAGCGCAACAGGTGGGCGGCGATGGGCACGGCCATCTGTCCGGCGAGTTCGCTGATGGCGGCGAGCACGGGGAGGCGTCCGTCAGCCTGCTGGATGAGTTCGCAGGCGATGGCGGTGAGGCGGCGTTCGGCGAGCGTATCGAGCAGGCCGCGGGCGGCGACGGGGGTGTGATAGAAGGCGAGCACCGCCATCTCGGGTGCGCACCATGCGAGCTCGGCATCGGTGGGGCGGCCGATTTTGGCGAGGAGTTCGGCGCGGCCGATGGCTTCCTCGGGGGAGTAGGCGATCTGGGCGCCGGCGCGCAGGTAATTGGCGTCTGGGTACATGGCGCCTTCGCCGGCGAGGGTTTCGACCCAGACGGTGTGGCCGGCGCCGCAGAGGCGCCGAACGACGGGGGGAGTGAGGGCGACGCGGCGGTCGAAGGGAGCGCGTTCGCGGATGACGGCGAGGTTCATTGGGCGGCGGCCACCGGGGCGTAGAGGTCCATGAGTTGGGCGCGCATGGCGTGGAGGCGGCCGGAGGTGACGTTGAGGATGGCGCGCATGAAATGGAAGCCGAAGGCGTAATCCTCCTCGCAGGCATGGCGCAGGCGGGCGCCATCGAAGGCGAGGGCGAGGACGGGATCGAGCGAGCGGGCCTGGAACTGTTTGGAATCGGTGTGGCTGGTCACGGAGGACCAGCCGAGGACCTCGCCGGGGTAGAGGGTGGCGACGCGGAGGGGTCGTCCGGGGGGAATGACTTCGAGGGCCACGTTGCCGGTGACCAGGAGGTAGAAGAGGGAGGAGTGGTCG
>JBDTPR010000540.1:0-4948 GCA_039932635.1 Candidatus Solibacter sp. | reverse complement strand
TTGCGGCGGATTCCCGAGTTTGTTCGATCCTATGAGCCGGACGGAATGGCCGTGGCCGATTTCATCGGCTTTGGCGCCACACAACGGACGCTTTGCCAGTTCGCCGAAGCCGGCTGGAAACGGATGGAGAACTACTCTTAGATGCCGACGCCGGTCGAGGTGCCGAAACTGGGAAACACGGTCGAAGATTGCCGAATTACCAGATGGGTGAAACACAAGGGCGATGTGGTTGCCGCGGACGAGACCGTGGCCGAGATCGAAACCGACAAGGCGACTTTTGAAGTCCCGTCGCCTGTAAGCGGGACCCTGCTCGACACGTTCTTCGACGAAGGTGCGCTGGTCCCTGTGTTCACCAACCTTTTCGTGATTGGCAATCCGGGGGACAACATTGACCCTTTCCGGCCCCGGGGGGCCGGCGCATCCGCCTGTGTCCCTGCGGTGCCGCCGGTGGCGCGCCCCGCCGCAGTCCTCTCAGAAGCCTCCGCACCCAGTGCATCGCCCTTCAGCCCGCGCGCCCGCCGTTTCGCCCAACAGCACCAATTTCATCCGGAGGCAATCGCGGGCTCCGGACCCGGCGGCCGCGTGCTGGAAGGCGACCTGCGCCGCTTGTGCGATGCGGTTCCAACTCCGGCGGCGCACATCACCAGTGTCCGCGAACGAATTGCTCGGCGCATGCGCGAATCGCTCGCCTCCACCGCGCAATACACGCTGCACGGCTCGGCCGATGCCCGCGGGCTGCTGGCACTGCGGGCAGGATGGAAGGGAATTCCGGGCCTTGCGGCCGTCAACCTCAATCACCTGGTCACCGGCTGCGTGGTTGAAGCGCTGCTGGAAGTGCCTGCCCTGAACGCCGAGTTCATCGATGGCGCGGTCCGCATGCACTCCGCCGTGCATATCGGATTCGCCTGCGATACGCCGCGCGGCCTGCTCGTCCCCGTGGTCAGAAACGCGCAGGATCTGGCGGTGGACGAACTCGCCGCCCGCATGATCGATCTCACCCGGCGTGCCGTGGATGGAACCATTCCGGCGTGCGGCTTGACCGGCTCCACGTTCACAGTGAGCAATCTGGGCGGCCTCGGGATAGAGTTTTTCACACCCCTGCTCAACTCGCCACAGGTGGCGATTCTGGGTGTCGGCGCCATTCAGCTCAAACCGGTGCGGCGCGACGGCCGCATCGAGTATGTCGACACCATTAGCCTCTCCCTCACCTGCGATCATCAGGTGATCGACGGCGCCCCGGGAGCCCGCTTCCTCCAGGTACTCGCCGCCAAGATCGCGAATGTCGAGGCGGCCTGCTCGATCTGATTCTTTGCCCCCACGAGTCCCATGCCTAAATCCATTGTCATAGATCCCGAGAAAGCCCTTGCCCCCGAGACCATTACCTTCTCCGATATCCCGGTGAACGCCCGCCCGCCGGCCACGCAGCAGGAACTGGCCGTATACACGCCCGAGGATTTGTTGGACATCTGGCGGGACATGTGCGCGATCCGTGAATTCGAGACAATCCTCAACGAGATCAAAACCAAAGGCGTTTACAAAGGTGTGGCCTACCATCACGCCGGACCCGCGCACCTATCCATCGGCCAGGAGGCCGCGGCCGTCGGCATGGCGTTCACCCTGGCGCCCGCGGACCATATTTTCGGCTCTCACCGCAGTCACGGCGAGATTCTGGCGAAGGGTTTTTCCGCCATCCGCGGCTTGAGCGATGCCAGCCTGATGGCCATCATGGAGCAATACCGCGGCGGTGCGATCCTCAGACCGGTGGAACGGGGTCACCGGGGCGACGTTAAAGCCCTGGCCCTGCGCTTCTTCGTGTACGGTGCGTATAGCGAGATCTTCGCGCGTGAAACCGGCTTCAATCGCGGACTGGGAGGCTCGATGCACGCGTTCTTCACCCCGTTTGGCATCTACCCGAACAACGCGATCGTAGGCGGCTCCGGCTCCATGGCCCCCGGCGCGGCGCTCTTCAAGCGAGTCAACCGCCAACCGGGGATCGTGGTTGCCAATATTGGAGACGCTGCCTTCGGATGCGGCCCGGTGTGGGAAGGCATCACCTTTTCCGCCATGGACCAGTACCGCAAGCTTTGGGATCCCTCGCTGGGAGGTGGCCTGCCCATCATCTTCAACTGCATGAACAACTTCTACGGAATGGGCGGGCAGCCACTTGGCGAAACCATGGGTGTTGGCTTTGTCGCGCGCATCGGCGCCGGCGTCAATCCCGAACAGATGCACGCCGAGCGCGTCAACGGCTATGATCCGTTGCGCGTGATCGACGCTTTCCGCCGTAAGAAGCAGGTGCTGTTGGAAGGCCGCGGACCGGTGCTCCTCGACACGGTTACCTACCGCATCAGCGGCCACTCGCCCTCCGATGCCTCTAGCTATCGCTCCAAGGAAGAGATCGAACGCTGGCAGTCGGCCGACCCGATCCGGGCGTTCCGCAATCGCCTGATCGAAGCCGGCCCGGTCACCCAAGACGCTCTCGATTCCGCCCGCGCGGGTGTGGAAACCGCGGTCTTCGAAGCCTTTCAACTGGCCATCGATCTGGAAGCCAGCCCGCGCGTCACGGTTGACTCCGAACTGGTCGGCGATGTCATGTTCTCCAATCGACGCGTTGAGAAGTTCGACGAGCGGTCACCCGAGTTTCTCCTGGACCCTGCCGTGAACCCCCGCTCGCAACAGTTGCGCACCAAGATCCGCACCCCCACCGACGGGGGCAAGCCTGTGCCCAAGATGAAGGCGTACAACGTCCGTGACGCGATTTTTGAGGCCATGTTGCACCGCTTCTCGATCGACCCGACCATGATTGCGTTCGGCGAAGAGAACCGAGACTGGGGTGGTGCCTTTGCCGTCTATCGCGGCCTCACCGAAGCCTTGCCATATCACCGCCTTTTTAACTCGCCTATCTCCGAGGCAGCCATCGCGGGCGCCGCTGTGGGTTACGCCCTCGAAGGCGGACGCGTGGTCGCCGAACTGATGTACGCCGATTTCATGGGCCGCGCGGGCGACGAGATTTTCAACCAGATGGCCAAGTGGCAAGCCATGTCCGCGGGCCAATTGACCATGCCGCTGGTGCTCCGCATTTCCGTCGGCGCCAAGTACGGAGCGCAGCATTCCCAGGACTGGACCGCCCTGGTGCATCACATCCCCGGTTTGAAAGTGGTCTATCCGGTGACGCCCTACGATGCCAAGGGCTTGATGAACGCGGCGCTGGCCGGAACCGATCCGGTGATCTTTTTCGAGAGCCAGAAGGTCTATGATTTCGGCGAGATGTTCGTCGAGGAAGGGGTTCCCGAGGGCTACTACGAGATCGAGCCCGGCCAGCCTTCCTGCAAACGGCAAGGCGCCGACCTCACCATCATCACGCTGGGACCGGCGCTCTACACCGCTATCGCGGCCGCCGATGAATTGCAATCGCGCTACGGAATTGCCGCCGAGGTGATCGATCTCCGCGCGGCCAACCCCCTCCGCTACGAACTGCTAGTCGAAAGCGTCGGCAAGACCGGCAAGGTGCTGCTGGTTTCCGACGCCGTGGAGCGCGGCTGTGTTCTTCAAACGGTGGCCGCGAACCTCACCCAGTTGTGTTTCGACGGCTTGGACGCTCCTCCGGTGGTGATCGGATCGCGCAATTGGATCACGCCCGCCGCCGAACTGGAAGCGGCGTTCTTCCCGCAGGCGTCTTGGCTGCTCGACGCCATCCACGAGCGCATCTTGCCGCTCCCCGGACACCAGCCAAGCACCAATCAGACGCTGCCGGAACTAGTGCGCCGTGCCCGCGGGGGCGTTTAGGGAAAAGTGGTTACGCCGGACGTTCCCTCACCAGAGCGATGATACGGGAATGTTCTCGGCGGTGATGACGCGCGCGGTCATGGTCAGGCGTTGCACCAGACCTTTCACCGTGGGAATCGGCACCTGATCGATGGAACCAGTAACGCTGAGCGCCGCCACGAAGCTGCCGTCGCTACGCAGAACCGGCACCGCGTGACTGCGCACTCCGAACTGCGCCTCTTCATCGTCGATTGCGTATCTCAGTGGGCGGACCAGAGTAACTTCTTTTCGAAGTGCCAGCGGCGGAAACACCTCTTTTCGAAATGACGTGTTGCATGGTCCCGGAAACCCCAAAGGCCAGGATGATCTTCCCACCGACGTGCAATGCAAGTCCATTCGCCGGCCGATATTGGGGTCGAAATGGGTCGACCCGGGCGGTTCGGCTTCTGGATGAAGGCTCCCTGATCGTGATCCAGCACCACATGACCCGAGAAGAGCATAACCTCCGCCGCCAGTGCCTGCTTGTGCGGCTTGGCGATTTCGGGCCCCCGTAATCGTCTTGGCCATCGGCTGGACCGATGCCAAGCTCTTAATCTCAGACAAAAGTCCCGGACTTTGGGCTCGCGGCGGATGTATCCCAGCCGCTCCAGCGTCACCATCATAACGTGTGTGGAGCTCTTTGGTATCCCCAGCTTTCGGCTGATTTCAGAGACATTCAGACCACGCCGGCAAGAGTCCAAGCATTCCCGAATCGCCATAGCGCGCTGCGTTTGTGGCGCGCCCGCGCCGGCATGCTCATCCATCCTTCCCTATTCTGGATGGCGCCCGACCCGAGTCAAGTTGCCTGATAAGCGCGTGATGCGCGCGTCTACCTGGTATCCGGTAGACCGCTCAAACCCGTCGAGAGAAGGATCCGTCCAGCCTTCTGGACGATCGCCGGGTTCACCGCGGATTTATTTTGACTTAACCGAAACCCAGTCCCAAGATAGGCCTACGGGAGTTTTCCCACAGAGGGCTCGGACCGGCCGCTTCGGATCTTGCACGTTGAGCGTGCGAATCGATGGCTGTCGGAGGAGGACTGCGGAGGTTATGGGTGTCGCTTTGCTACTGCTGATTCGACGAGCCAACCCAAGCCGAGTCAAATCATGTCGAGTCAAACCATGTCGTTTACTGAGGCAATCAA
>JBDTPR010000539.1:0-4951 GCA_039932635.1 Candidatus Solibacter sp. | reverse complement strand
GTTTGTCGTATCCCTCAATACCCGAGTCGGCGAGGAGGGAACTGCACAATTGATCGACGAGACTGCGGCTTCACCGCCCGTGTCGGCGAGGAAATCCCGCAACAAATACGTCTTCGGGCCAGTTCAGTTCAAGGAACCCGGGCCCATTGCTAGGCGATTTCGCATCACGAACCTCAGAGGCAATGCAAACCAACTCGGCGTAAGCTCGACTCTTGTACCCACTCAAATCGTTGCGAACATGTCGATCTCCAACCCGGATGCCATTTCTCTGGTCGATGCCAAGCAGGCCGTTGCTTTTGTTGATCCCACTTCCCGTGCGCGCGCGAGGTGATGCGTCGAGTTGGACATCCAGAATCGAGTAACGATGTACGCGCTGGCATCCGACGATACACTTGCGTCGTTCGTCGCCATTGCGGCCCCGTGCCACTGGCGTTTCAAGGACCCCCAAACGGCGTTCGAGGAGATCACTCCACACTTCCCCAAGGCGACTTTCGGGGCCCATGACGGACGGCTGCCCAGACAACACATTGGTAAACCCTTCGCCGTCAGGCAGGATCTATTCCCCGATTGCTGCTGGGAAAGGGCGGTTTGTTCTCGACAGCAAGCCGGCTGCACGATGGGGTATCGGCTGTCCTACGTTGCCGGCCATCGGTCCGAGGTGACCGCAAGATCTGTATGATCCTTCTGACCATGCTGATGCCGGAGATTCGGAAGGCAGATTGCACGCCGCTTGGAGCGGTATTGTGTTCACTTCGCCACAAGCGATTCCCAGTCGTGTAGCACCACCAGCGCCGAGCTCTCGCCGGGAGTCATGGACGGAATCACGAAGCGGCTGCCATCGGCGGAAACATCGAACGAGACAACCGAGTGATTGGTGGCGCGAGCTTCGGCGTCGATGGCGAAAAGCGGCTCCGGTGTCCCGGCGCGGACCGCCCCCGAGCGAAAATCGAGTGTCACGGCATAGACGCGTCCGTCGGAGCCCAGATAGTAGAGTTCTTTGCCGTTCTTGCGCCAGCGGAGACATTGCCCTCCCTGGCGGGAGATCAGAAAGCGTTGTCCGGTGACACGTAACGAGTCGTTGCCCCGGTCGAGCGCCTGCATATAGATTTCGGCTTGTCCTGATTCATCGGAAAGGAAAGCCAGCCACTTCCCGTCAGGAGAAAAAACAGCGTTGTTCTCGTAGAACGGTGTGGTCAGAAGGGGGATAACTTTCCGGTTACGGGCCATGTCTATGGCAAAAACATCAGATGGAAAGTCGTGCGTGACTGCGGGTAACGCAGAGTTGTTATAGAGAATGAAGCGGCCGTCAGGCGACCAGTCCGTCGGGGCCATGAACCCCGTGTCGGGTAGCGGTCCTTTATCGGGCGTTCCGTCCAGCGACGACAGAGCGAGCCTAGGCCAGTTCCGGTCGGAAAGATAAGCCAGCCGGCGAGAATCCGGCGACCAGACTGGGAGGTGCGAGATGACGGGTCCGAAGATAACTTTCCTGCCGGCTCCGCTGGCCGCATCGTACAGCCAGATTTCGGGCACGCCGTGATCGACATCGAAGGGCGCGGCAGCCAGCCAGCGGCCGTCCGGCGAGAGCCGCACATAGCTGGCATTGATGCCGGCGGGGCTGGCAGTGGCGAGGCGTTTGCCCGTTCGGTCTACCCAGATGAACTGCGAGCGGTTGACCGCGGCCTGATACGCAAGCACACCACGTCGCGAAACAGAAAAGTCAGCGGCGCCGGTAGGACCAAAAGAAGTAACGTGGCGGGCAATGGCCCTGGGTTCCGCGGTGACATGATGCCCAGCGAGATCGAACGGCTGTGCCAGCAATGTGCCGGCCCGCAGATAGATCAGATACCCGCTATCGGAGCGCAACGAACCTGTGTACTGGACACGGGAATCGGTTTGGACAACCTCCGTTCCTAGGTCATTGCCACCAATGAGGGCGACGCGCGCGCGCAACGAGCCGAGATGCGAGTCGTAGTTGGTGTAAAGAAAGTCCCGCCCGCCGGGCAGTACCTGGGCCCAGGAATATGACCGATCGATGGGCTGCGGCGTTCCTCCAGAGGATGAAATCACGCCCGAGTTGCGGTGATTGGAGACCAGCAGGCGGTCCGGACCAAAGGGAATCGCGGAAGTAAAGTACGGGATCGCGTCCGTGAGGATCTGACTGGCGGCCGCATTTACCCCGATTCGGCGCAGTTTGCCCTTCGCGGTGAACAATAACGACTGCCCGTCGGGCGTCCAGACGACGGAATATGCGCCTTCGCCATCAGAAACCAGGCGGGACTCGAGCTCGGAGAAATCGCGCAGGAAGAGTCGGAACGCGCCGCTCGCGTCCTTAGCAGTAAAGGCGAGCCGCTCTCCGTCCGGCGAAAGGGCGAACGACTGGCGGACTCCGCCGCCTTCGAGATAGTAGCCCTGAGGTGGAACCACCACAAACTGAGTCGCCTTTACTGACGGAGCAGGTGAGCGATGGAGGGCGGGCCAGGAGGCGGCGACGCCCAGTAGGAGCAAGGTGCCCACAACGGCGCTCCACAAGGAGAATTTGCGACGTGATGGTAGCGGCTCCGATTCCGCGGTCGCGGCCGGCGGCACGAGTTCCAGAACTGCGCCCAAAACGGGATACACCGGCGGCACGAAGCGGTACCCCAGGCCAGGCAGGGTTTCCACGTAGCGCGGTTGACTAGCAGCATCGCCGAGCGCCTGCCGGAGCTTATTGACGGCCGCATTGAGGCCATGTTCGAAGTCACCGGCAGTGGCTCCGGGCCAAAGGCGGCGGCAAAGAGCTTCACGAGCCAGCAGGTGGCCGGGCCGCTCTACCAGGGCGCTTAGAACTTGGCCGGGTTGAGAAGAGAGCCTCACTTTGTGCCCGTGCTTACGCAACTCCCCCGTTGTCGGGTCAAATTCAAAAGGCCCAAAGGCCAGTTTCGACACTCGTGAGATCTGGGGAAGCATCCTGTTCTCTGAGTGAATAAAGCATATCACCGATGATCTCCGCACGGAACCCTTGGTATTTCAACGGCTCAGCCGATGATCCCAATGGCACGAGACGACGACTGTCGGATTTCGCGGGCGCCGCGTAGGCTGTGTTTGCCGCTCGCACTCCCGGGATCTCAGTCTTGAACATTTCGATCCCGGTGTGGCTGATCGGCTCAACCTCAAGGAGATCAAAATGCAACACAAAGCGATTTCGAAATTTTCGATGGCGACCCTTCTCCCCATTCTTCTTTTCCCGGCCGTCCTCGCGGTAGCCAAGCCTGTCCATGCCGGAAATGACAATGAGCACTGGGTGGGGACCTGGAGCACTTCTCTTCACGAGCCGGACCTCGGTGTGCCCGGCCTTGCGAACGCCGGTTTTGACAATCAGACTATACGGCAGATCGTCCACACCAGCGTCGGCGGCCATCAGGTGCGCGTGAGGTTGTCCACCTTCGGGGCCAAGGGCCTCGTCATCGGCGCCGCGCACATCGCCCTGCATGTGCATGCCGCGGGAGCGGCCACCGTGCCCGGCTCAGACCGCAGGCTGACCTTCGGCGGCAGTCCGTCGATCACGATCCCTGCCGGCGCGCTCGTGGTGAGCGACGCGGTAGCTTTGGATGTTCCCGCCCTCGGTGAGCTTGCGGTAAGCATCTTCGTGCCCGGAAAGACCGCACCGGCGACCTGGCACTTCGAAGCGCGCCAAAGCGTGTACATCTCCACTTCCGGAGATTTCACGGCAAACACCGTCATGCCGGTGGACGCGGCGGCGTCCGGTTTTCCGGCGTGGTACTGGCTGGCCGGCGTGGAGGTGACGGCTTCCAGACAGACCGGGGCGGTGGTGGCCTTTGGCGACTCGATCACGGACGGCACCAATTCGACCCAGGGCGAAAACAAACGCTGGCCAGACCAGCTCGCCGACCGGCTGATGAATCAGCCCGGCAATCATAAGATGGGAGTACTCAACGAAGGAATTGCCGGTGGCAGAATCCTTCATGACTCGGTGGGTCCCAACGCGCTGGCCCGGTTCGACCGGGACGTGCTGGCGCAGACGGGAGTGACACATGTGGTGGTGCAGTTGGGGGGCAATGACATCGGTGTCGGGTGGCCCGGTGGACTTAGTCCCGCCGAGGAGGTCACCAGCGATCAGATTATCCAAAGCCATAAGCAGCTCATCGAGCGCGCGCATGCGAAGGGGCTCAAGATCTATGGCGCCACGCTGACTCCGGTTCAAGGGTTTGTCGTCCCAGGAACCCCATTCCAGGTTTCTTCGCCCGGCAACGAGATTAAGCGCCAGGCGGTCAACGCGTGGATTCGCACGAGCGGCGAGTATGACGGAGTGATCGATTTCGATGCGGTGCTGCGCGACCCGAGTTCCCCGGCGCGCATCCTTCCTTCGCTCGACAGCTCAGACCATGGGCACCCAACCGACGCCGGCTACAAGCTTTTGGCGGACGCGGTCTACCTTCAGCTATTTAAGAACGGCGCGAGTCAGTAGCAAGAGCGAGCCTCGGCCTGGGTTTCGCTCGCGCCGTGATGCACCGTTCGGCGGCTCCGCCTTCTTTAGGCCGGATATACAGAAAGAGCCAAGCGATGGAAATCGACCTGCAATGCCGGGCCGCTATCACCAACAACCGAGGTCTATCACACTGGCCGGGGATGAGTTCGAGCTTTGACAGTTGGCCCCTCCCCGGCGCCTCCATGTGTGGTGGGCGGCCAAATCGAATCAGATGCGACAAGCGCACGTGCGGAGTCGTTTACCGCCGAAGCCCGTAGCGACTTTCGGTCGGAAAACATAGCGCCGGAGCAATCGAGCACCCCTCCTCTGTCAGGAAGCCCAACGGCGCCCGAATGTCATTATGGTCGCATCGGTGTTTTGAACTCGGAGCTGAAGGGCCGACAGATTCCTGGCCCGAAATCCTTATGACAACCGAGCGGGGCGCATCCCACGCGCGTTGCAGGAAAATAGCTCCTGCCTGGTCGC
>JBDTPR010000538.1:0-4966 GCA_039932635.1 Candidatus Solibacter sp. | reverse complement strand
TTCGGCTTCACCCCTGGAGTGAGTGTCGGCACCACCACGCGCCTCAAGGTGACGGGTTCCGCGCTCCGCTCCAAAATGGTGGATGCCGCGAGCCCGATCGTCTACGGGTATCGCGACAACCTCGCCATCTTCGCCTCCAATCCTCCGGTGTTCGGCCTGAGCCATCTGGCCGGCGGAGGCGGTGGACGACGCGCCATTCCCGAAGGCCCCGAGCGTCCCACCGGACGCGGCACCGCCGACGATCCCGACCTGCCGCAGGGACGCTTGCCGGTGGATATTCCCGAAGATCTCAAGGGCGAGACATGGGAAGCCACTCCGCTCACCGACGAGCAACGGCGCAACCCGATCAATGTGATTCCTCCGGCGATGCGGCCGCGCGTCGTCTTGCGCTACGCCAATGCGCCGGAGCTGCTGGTCTCCGGCCTGCTGGATGGCGGAGTGGAACTGGCGCAGCATGCGGCTGTAATCGATTCACCTTACGGCGCCGGTCATGTAGTGCTCTTTTCCAATAACCCGATGTGGCGCGCCGAGACCAAGGGGAGTTACTTCCTGGTCTTTAATGCGATCCTCAATTTTGACAGTCTCGACGCCGGTAAGAAGTTGGCTGACAAATAGTTCGATACAGCACTGGGCGGGCTGCGGCTAATGGGGTCAAAGCAGCGCCACGATACTTCCGCAGGCCGCTTGCGGTGCTCTGTGTTACTGATACATTACAGACGTGCATTGATCGCCCTCCAGCGCAACCCTATAATTGGCAAAAGGACATCGGAGGAGATGTTTGATTCCAGGTTTCAACCTACAGTCAGTGTCGCGATCCTATTCATCGCGGCATTGCCACAGGCCTATGGGGCGACATCCAGCAACGCGGTCACGCAGCAGCCCGATGTAACGCTGCTGCTGGGCTGCGGGCTGATTGCGATCGGTCTGCTGAGCAAGAGAAAGCGCCCGCGGTAGCCTATTTCGCGAGCCAACTCAGCGCGGCTTCCCATAGGAGAATCGTGCGGCTGGGACCTAGCGTTCCGGGAGTGGCGAGAGCACTCTCCACTTTTCTGGCCTGCAGCGCGAAGAATAACTCTTCCGCCGCTGGATCGCGCTTGCCCGCTATCACCAGCGTGGGAGTCTTGAACTCGCCCGCGAAATACACGGGCGAGTGCTTCATGTACTGCTCGGGATCCTCCCAGGGCATGGCGCCCATCCACGATGCCGCGCGACGCAGCCCGTCGGGCGCATGTGCCACATCGGTGACCCAATCTGCGATTGCATGATGAATCACCGCACGATGAAAGCGCGGCGTGTGGCCGATCGCCCAGGCAGCCAGCAGGCCTCCGGCAATCGACACGCGCGCCGTGTCGATATATCCCTTGCCGGTCACGTGCTCCACGCCGCGCATGAGGTCGTCGAAATCGTCGCCGGGGAAACGCGAGCGGATCAGGTTGCCGAACTCCTCGCCGTAGCCCGGCGTGCCACGCGGGTTGGCGCACAGCACGACGAAGCCGCGCGCCGCGTAGATCTGCGCGCGCAGCCGGAACTCCGCGCCGCACATGCGACGCGGCGCATCGTCCACATCGAGTAGCAGCGGGTATTTCTTGGCGGCGTCGAAGCCGGGCGGCTTGACCGCCCAACCCTGAATCGTCTTGCCGGCGGACACCCATTCCAGCGCTTCCACCGCGCCGGGATCGCGCGCGCCCAGCAGGGCGGTATTGGCGGCCGCGAGTGCCACGGGCTGCGCCGGCAGGTCCACCGGAAACGCGATCAACTCGGCGGACGTGCGTGTAGTGACGCGCACCGCGGCGGCGCGGCCGTTGTCGGCGAGTGAGAAATCGCGCAGGCGCTGGGAGTCGCTGGTGACCACGCGCGTGGAACCATCGTTGCGCGCCGCGTACACGCGGGTGGCGCCGCGATCTTCCGCCAGAAAGTAGACGGTGCGCGAGTCATTGCTCCACTGCAGGTGCGAAGGGTCGCGATCCAGCGTACCGGCCAGCACACGAGCGCGGCTGCCATCGGGATTGGCGACGGTGAGTTTGCCCACCGCGTAACTCTGCGCCTTGGGCTCGCGCGCAATCCAGGCGATGCGGCTGCCATCGGGCGAGGGTACGGGCGATTCGTCGGGCCCGGCATGATGCGAGATCTGGCGCCGTTCGCCGCTCTGCACATTGACGGCATAAATCTCGCCACCTTGAAGTACGTTGGACGCGTCGGGCGGGGGCGCCGCGGCCACCAGGATCGATTGTCCGTCGGGCATCCAGGCGGGCTCGCCCACGACATCGAGATCGCCCAGCGGCAGCGCGCGCGCCGTCCCGCCCGCCGACGGCAGCACGTGAAGGAGCACGCGCGGCGGCGGTGGCCGCAGGAAGGCGAGTAAAGTTTCGGGCGCCCATTTGGCTTCCGGCGGCGACGGAATAAGCGCGGTATACGCCAGCCACTTGCCATCGGGCGACCACATGAGACTCAGCGGCGGTGCCATCAGGCGCGAGACCTGCACATCGTTGCCCGCATCGAGGCGCCGCGTCCAAATCTGGGGAGAGCCGCTGCGATCCGATACAAACGCGATGCGCACACCGTCGGGCGCCCACACGGGCGTGGAATCCAGCCACGCGCCCTCGGTGATTCGCCGCGGCGCGCCGCCGGCTGTCGACACGGTCCACAGATTGCCGCGGAAGCGATCGTCCTCGCGCTGGTTCCAACGCTCCACGTACACCACGGCGCTGCCGTCGGCATTGATCCGCGGATTCGCGAAGTCCCGCCACTCCCACCAATCGGCGGGCGCGAACGGCTGGCCGGCAGGCAGACAGGCGGCGAACAGGAAGAGCAGGCAAATGACTCTACGCAAGCGGAAATCTCCGAACGGCTTCAGTCTCGCACATCCTCTTGCAGCGCGACATCCGCGGGTGCATGAATCCATTTACAATAGGCGTTCGACTATGACTAAACCTGTCGTGACCTTCGGTGAAATCATGCTGCGCCTGGCGCCTCCCGGCTTCGAGCGTCTGCTGCAGAGCCCGCAATTCGTGGCCACTTTCGGAGGCGGGGAGGCCAATGTGGCGGTGGCTGTTTCGGCGCTCGGCCTGCCCGCCGCGTACGTCACCGTGCTGCCGGACGCGAATCCCATCGCCGACGCCGCCATCGGCGAGCTCCGCCGCTTCGGCGTGGACACCTCGCGCATCGTGCGCGGCAAGGGCCGCATGGGCGTCTACTTTCTCGAAGCCGGCGCCAACCAGCGCGCTTCGAAAGTGGTCTACGACCGCGCCAACAGCGCCATCGCGCTCGCCAAGCCCGGCGACATCGATTGGGACCGCGCGCTCGACGGCGCCGGCTGGTTCCACATCACCGGCATCACGCCCGCCATTTCTGCCTCCGCGGCCGAGCTCTCGCTCGAAAGCATGCGCAAGGCACGCGAGAAGGGCCTCACTGTTTCGTGCGATCTGAACTATCGCAAGAACCTCTGGAAGTATGGCAAGTCCGCCGCTGAAGTGATGCGCGAACTGGTGCAATACGTCGATATCGCCATCGCGAATGAAGAGGACGTGCAGATGGCCCTCGGCATCGAGGCGGGCGTGGACGTGCACTCCGGCGAGCTCGATCGCGCGCAATACGAGAAGCTCACCGCGCAGGTTCTGGACGCTTTCCCTTCGATGAAGGCGATTGCCATCACGCTGCGCGAATCGCGCAGCGCTTCGCACAATGGCTGGGCGGCCTGTTTGAACGACCGCACCAGTTTCATGGTGAGCCGGCACTACGAGATCACGCACATCGTGGATCGCGTGGGCGGCGGCGACAGCTTCGCGGGAGGCCTGATCTATGGGCTGCTCACGCTGCCCTCGCACAAGGAAGCGCTGGAATTCGCGGTCGCCGCAAGCTGCCTGAAGCACTCGTTCATGGGCGATTTCTATCGCGCCACGGTGGGCGAAGTGAATGCCTTGCTCAAGGGCGATGGCTCGGGCCGCGTGCAGCGCTAGTCTGTAGCACTGGAGAAAATCAAGCGTCGTCCGATGACGACCGACTCCCTGACGGTCGCGGCTCGGACTGGGCTCGCAAATGCCCAAGTTCCAATCAGAGCCGCGACCGTTATAGGGAGCGACCTGCGCGGCTCTGGCGCACCCCTGTGTGGCATCATGTTCAGACATGGCTTCCACCGGGGAACTGCCGCGCCGCCTGGGACTACTCGATTCGTCCGCGATCGTGGTGGGCACGATCATTGGCTCGGGCATCTTCGTGGTGCCCAATCTGGTAGCGCGCAGCCTGCCCTCCGAGCCCGCCATCATTGCCGCGTGGATCTTCACCGGAATCCTCTCCTTCTTCGGCGCGCTGGCCTATGCCGAACTCGGCGCCATGATGCCTGCCACCGGCGGCCAGTACGTCTTCCTGCGTGAAGCCTACGGTCCGCTCTACGGCTTCCTCTACGGCTGGACCTGTTTCTTCGTCATCATCTCAGCCGCTATCGCGTGGCTCTCGATCACCTTCGCCACCTATCTCGGCTACTTCATCCCGCTAACTCCGTTGCTCGCCAAAGCGGTCGCCATCGCGCTGATCGCCGCCATCACGCTGGTGAACTATCGCGGCGTCACGTTTGGCGCCGCGGTACAGAAGACCTTCACGCTGATGAAAGTGCTCGGGCTCGCGGTACTCGTGATCGCCGCCTTCCTCGCACCCGCGCGCCCCAACACCGGCGTGGGGTTCGAGGCGGTCTCGCTCAGCGGCTTCGGCGTCGCCATGATCGCCTGCCTGCTCTCTTACGATGGCTGGGTCGCCCTCAGTTTCGTCGCCGGGGAAGTCAAGGATCCGAAACGCACCCTGCCCCTTGCGCTGGCCCTCGGACTCGGACTCGCCATCACCATCTACGTACTGGCCAACGTCGCCTACCTGCGGGTGCTGACGGTGGCCGAAATCGCCGCCGCGCCGCGCGTCGGCGCGCTGGCCGCCGAGCGCACCATGGGAACGCTCGGCGGCAGTTTCGTCTCGCTCACCA